>CANQDG010000008.1 GCA_947591495.1 uncultured Bacilli bacterium | reverse complement strand
TTAGTTTTCAAAGATCTATCTTTCGGTATCTTCTTTATTATACCAAATTATTCCGCTTTTGTCAAGTAGTTGTATTTGATATAACTTTTTTCCCTAAAAGCATTGTATATTATAGCAAATATTATTATTATTGTCCAATAATATACTTTTTTATTTATTAAAAAAGTTGAACCTCAAAAATATCGAGATTCAACTTTAAATTTTTTCTTATTTTAAAATTCTAATGGCATTATCATCGGTTGTTTTCAAAGCAGGAGTTTGAAAATATGCTTTACCAAAATTAATTTCATTTATTGTTTGTCGATATTTTGTAATGTTTTCTGATCGAATGATCCTTTTAGCTAAACGAAATTTATTATCTTTACATAAATCTCTTGTATAATAAGGAACATCGACAATTGTTTCTTCTTTATTATATTCAGCGTTATTCATTCTTATACCTCTTTTTATTATTCGCTTTTTGTATATACAAATAAATCACTTACTGATTTATCATCAATAATATTTAAGACACCTCTTGCTAAAAGGTTGGCAACTGATAATACAACTAAATTATTAACACGCCTTTTTTGTTCGGTAATTTGGGTCGTGTTAGTAACAACTAATTTTTCAAGTGGAACACTATTTAATCTTTCAATCGCAGCACCTGATAATAAAGCATGAGTACAACAAGCACTAACTGTTTTAGCACCTCGTTCTTTAAGGGTTTTAACAACAATTGATAAAGTGCCAGCTGTATCAATCATATCATCAATAATAATACAATTTTTATTTTCAATATCACCTATAACATTCATAACTTCAGCCACATTTGGTCGTGGTCTTCTTTTATCAATAATAGCCATCGGTGCATCAAGAACCATTGCAAGTTTGCGCGCTCTTGTTGTTCCACCATGATCTGGAGCAACAACAACAACATCTTCTAAGTGTTCTTTCACAAAGTAGTCGGCTAAAATTGGTAGAGCTAGAAAGTTATCAATGGGAATATTGAAAAATCCTTGAATTTGATCCGCATGTAAATCTAAGCACATTAATCTTGTTGCACCTGCTGTTTGTAATAAGTCAGCCATTAGTTTTGCTGAAATTGGTTGACGTGGTGCAGCTTTACGATCTTGTCTTGAATAGCCATAATATGGCATAATAATATTGATTTGTTCAGCTGATGCTCTTTTTAATGCATCAATCATAATCAATAATTCCATATAATTTTCATTAACTGGAGCATTAGTTGATTGAACAACAAAGACAATATGTCCTCTAACGGTTTCTTCAATATTAACTTGAACCTCACCATCAGAAAAACGATTTACAATACATTCAGAAAGTGAAATACCAAGATGACTTGCTATTTCTTCTGCTAGTTGTCTGTTTGAATTTAATGAAAAGATTTTAATTTTTTTACCATGAACAGTTGCCATTTTTAATTTTTCCCCTTTATTTATTTAAATTATTTTTTACTGCTTGACAAATATCATCTTTGGTTAGTTGATATTCTTTTAATAAATCGTCATATTTTCCTACTTGACCAAAACGATCCTTAATTCCTATTGCATCAACTTTAACAGGGTATTTTGATGATAACAATTCACAAACAGCTGAATATAAACCACCAATAACATTATGATTTTCACATGTTACAACATGGTTAGTTTTTTTAACTGATTGTAAAATTGTTTCTTCATCTAATGGTTTAATTGTATTAACACTAATGAGTTCTACACTAATATTTGCTTCTTGCAATATTTGAACAGCTTTTAGTGCCTCATAGACCATTATACCACTCGCAAGTAAAGTGATATCATTTCCTTTAGTAATAACATCAGCTTTAAAAAGTTTAAATTGATATTGATCATCAAAGACACTATAAGATAATTTTCTTGGCATTCTAATATAAACACATTTTTCATAAGCCATAATTTGTGGTAAGGCTTGTGCTAATTGATTAGCATCAACTGCATCATAAATTGTCATATCAGGAATGCTTCTTAAAACAGCTATATCTTCAAAACTCATATGAGTCCCACCATTTAATTCAGCAGTAATCCCGGGGTCTGTTCCAATAATTTTTACATTTTGTTTGGCATAACTTACCGATACGGCAATTTGATCACAAACTCTTCTAGTTGCAAAAGGAGCAAATGATAAGGCAATTGGTTTAAAACCATATGCAGCAAGGCCTGCCGCAACCCCAATCATATTGGCCTCTTGAATTCCTACATCAAAACATCGATCAGGAAATTTTTGATATAGTGGCGCTGTGCCATTGGGTTTGGATAAATCCGCATCTAATATACAAATTTTTTGATCTTCTTCCATTAATTTTTCCAGAGTTTTTTCTAAGGCTTGACGAAATTCCATAAAAACCTCCTATTTTAATTCTTCTAAAGCTTTTGCCAGTTGTTCAGTTGTAATTGGCATTGAATGATTACTAACTCCAGCTTCTTCAATAAAAGATACACCCTTACCTTTAATGGTATTTAAAATAATCATTGAAGGACATCCTTTATTTTGTTTAGCTTTTGTAATTGCTTGATCAATTTCTTCAATATTATTACCATCAATACTTTGAACAAAAAAACCAAAGCTTTCCCATTTAAGTTTAGGATTAATTAATGAATTAATTTTGCTTGTATAGTTATCAATTTGCATATTATTATTATCTAAAAATAAAATAAAATTATCAAGTTGTTTTTGACTAGCATACATACTTGCTTCCCATACTTGACCTTCTTGGGATTCACCATCACCAATAATGCAATATATATATGCTTGATCTTTGGCAAGTTTTGAAGCAATTGCCATTCCCACTGCACATGAGATACCTTGACCTAGTGAACCAGTTGTCATATCAATTCCGGGGGTTTTATTCATATCACAATGGCTTGGTAAATTAGTTTTAAATTTATTTAAAGTCAGCAATTCTTCTAAAGATATATATCCTTTATGACAAAGAGTAGCATAAAGAGCAGGTCCCGCATGACCTTTTGATAAAACGAGCCGGTCTCTTGCAATCATTTTAGGATTTTTAACATCTACATTCATCTGCTTATAATATAAAACTGTAAGCACATCAACAATCGACATACTTCCACCAAGGTGACCTTGACCAACAGAGGCAACACACCGTAAGGTAAGACCACGGATTTCTTTAGCAATTTTTTGCATATCCATATTATTATTTTCTCCTTGATAATTAGATAAATATAGTATAACACGTTTTGCTTTTTTTTGCACATATAAAGATTAAAAAAGTGCAAAAAAAATTATACCCTAAGGGGTATAATTTTTAAATACCATAATTTATTTTATTGGCATTCTTCTTTGTATTTGGCGATAACTTCGTCTTCAATCATCTTTCTTGTTTCAGCATTGATTGGATGAGCAACATCTCTAAAGCCATCATTACCTACTTTACGGCTAGGCATTGCAACGAATAATCCATCTTTACCTTCGATGACTCTTAGTTCATGAACAGCGAAACAATCATCAATTGTAATTGAAACTACAGCTCTAAGTCTGTTTTCAGTTTCGAGTTTTCTGATTCTAATATCTGTAATCTTCATTTTTATCTCCTTTTGTCTCCTTTGTTTCTTCTTATGATTATATTGTATCACTTGAAAACGTTTTCGTAAAGTAAAATAATAATTTTTTTATTTTTTAGTATTATTTTTAATTTTTTATCATACAATATAGTGCAAGATAATTTGCAAAAATTATCTTTATATATAAATGGTCGGTATTATTACCGACCTTGTTTTTTATTATTTTGTTTTATCAAAGAAACGTTTTTTAGGTGCAAGCATATCTTCTAAGTATTTAATAAAATCTGGATTTGTTAAATCTCGTCTTGTAATTAAAAGCACATTAACATGATCAACCATATGAATATATATATATTCATCTTTTAAAACAGCTCTTGATACTTCATTCCAAGTAAATGGTTGAATCGTTTGGCCTTCATTTTGAGTTTCATTAACAAATTTATATAAAATTCCTTCTTTACTTAAAGTCACTTCAACTGGTTCTAAGTCTTCTAATTTTAATTTATCAACCTTTTTTTTGATAATAAGTTTGGAAAAAACAAAAACTAATAAGATTCCTAAAACTCCTAAAGCAATAAATAAACTATTAACAACTAAATGTTTAGCATCTTTTTCATCGGCGATAATGCCATATATACCAAAGCCTAAAATGAAAAGTGAAGCAATAAGCATTCCTAAATTTTTATTTAAAGATGCTAAATAGTAATTATATTTATATAAATCATCTTTTTTTATATTAATTATTTCACTAATTTTAAATTCGTTATTTTCTTCATTATTTTCCTTTTCAACATCAATTTGTTCATTAATTTTAGATTCATTATTTTCCATTATCTAACACCTTTACCTTTCTTATAAAATAGTCTTTATATTCTTTTTTAAGCTTGTGATATATATCATCAAGGTTTTCACTAATTAAAATAAATGAAGAACCACTGCCACTCATTACACAAAATGCTTGACTTTTGAGCTCTAAATAAAGTTTTTCGAGTTTAGGGCTTAATTTAAAAGCAGCACTAGTTAAATCATTTTCAAAAGCCTTAAAGCCTTTTTCTTTCAATATTTGTTGATAGTGCTTTTTACTTTTAGCTTTGGAAATGATAGTATTTGTATTAAAAACATCTTTAGTAGATAAAACAATATTAGGATAAACGATTATAACTTCTTGTGGTATTTCCCAATCAACCTTAGTAATTTTTTCACCGATATTTTCAACAAAAGCTTTGTTTTCCCATAAAGCATAAGGTAAATCAGCACTTATATTTTTAAGTTTATCATTTAATTCATCTTCATCATAAGCAATGTGATATATATCTAAAAGATATTTAATAACACATCCGGCATCTGCACTTCCACCACCAAGACCTGCTCCGATGGGAATATGTTTAGTAATTTGTATGTCAAAAGTATCATTAATACCATAAAGATCTTTGACAAAGCTAAAGGCTTTTAAGACTAAATCATCTTTAGTAGGATTAAGGGGACTATTTAAAAAACTTAAAGTATCAATTCCTAACTGATTTTTTGTAATTAAAATCTCATCATATAAATCTATTTTGGCATTTAGCATTTGTAAATTATGATAACCATTTTCGGCAAGTCCTACAACTTTTAACCAAAAATTAATTTTTGCAAAAGCTTTTAACTTCATTTTTTTATCCTCTACAACAATATTTTCATTTTACCTTTAGTTTCAATTCCACCAAAGGCATCTTTTTTATTTTCTATATATTTTAATGCTTGATTAAAATCAACATTTTGATTAATCGAAGTTGTGGCAACTTTAATCGCAATCACAGCGGGATCATATGTATGAATGTTTATTCTTTTAGGGGAAGAAGAAAAATTAGCACCTGATGCAATTAAAGCCTCAAAATTTGAACCACATGCACCCACAATAATAGTTAAAGCATCAGCGGTAAAATGTCTTCTTAAGCACCGAACGGCTTCCATATAATATTTTGTATTGGCATAATTATTGAGATCTTTAAGACCTTTACCATTATATAAATCATGACCAGTAATAACCACAATATCAGGGGTTAAATCTAAAACAAGTTTTTCAATTTGGTTTTTAATATTTTCTTCTTTGAGATATATCCCGTTAGCAAAAATGTTCATTTCTTTATATAACTGCATACAACTATTCAAATATTCTTCATCACCATCAATATGTAAAATTGTTCCGTAAAGCATTTTGCGATAAGATCTTTGTTTAGTTGCAATTTTTAGTTTATCAAGCATATCGTTTTGTTTAGCAAGGATACTATCTACCTCTACTGGATTTGCGACTAAAAGATTATCAATTTTTTCAACCATTTTAAAACGATATGTTAAACATTTAAGATAAGCTAAATCATCTTTTATGTCTTCTATTATATATATTTTATCATCATTTTTAATTAACACATAATCTTTTACTTTGAATTCCACAAAACCACCTATTTATATTATATGTGTTAAGCATAAAAGTTGTCAGTGGTTTTTTGTTAAAAGATAAAATTCATTCGCTAAAATAACGATTTCATCAACCGTTAATTCTTCGGCCCGAACAGTCTTACTAATAGATAGTTTATCTAATATACCTAAAATAACTTCTTTACTAAAAGGGTAAGCACATTGGATATTATTTAAAAGAGTTTTACGTCTTTTCGCAAAAATGTTGCGATTAAAAGCATAAAAATAATCTATATCAAGGGCTTCTACTGCTTTTGTTTGGCGAAACCTCATTGCAAGAACACTACTATTTACACTAGGACTTGGTAAAAATGCTTGGGGTAAAACATCAAATAAAATTTGAGGAATCGTAAAATATTGAATTAAAACACTTAAAGCATTATAATCTTTTGTAAAAGGTGCACCACTTAGTCTAGCTGCTACTTCTTTTTGAACCATAACTAAAATTAAATCAATTAAAGATGGTTCTTTTAAGATTTTTAACAAAATTGGAGTGGTAATATAATATGGTAAATTAGCAACAATTTTAACTTTTTGATTGTTTGCGAAAGTCTTAATATCATCTTCTAAGGATGCTTTTAAAAAATCTTGTTGTAAAATAGTTACATTAGGATAAGCTTTTTGATTTAAAACTTCCACCATTTTCTTATCTATCTCATAACATATAACATGTTTTGCTTCAAGCGATAAGTAATCGGTTAAAGATCCAAGGCCTGGACCTATTTCGATAACATAATCATCTTTTGTAATATTAGCACTTTCAACGATTTTTTTTAAAATATTATCATCAATTAAAAAATTTTGACCATATTTTTTTTGTGCTACTAGATGATGTTTTTCTAAGATTTGTTGTGCTTCATATTTTTTCATAATCTTTTACCTTACTTATGTTTATTATAACATAGGCATCTAAAAAATACAACTATTTTCAACTATACAAAAACTCTGCTTTTAATAGCAGAGTCTTTTAATTTATTTTATAGTAGAAAAATCATCATCATCAAAATCAAAGTCGTTATCATCATCATCGTCGTCATCATCGTCATCATTTGATTCAAAATCATCATCTTCTTTGATTTCAACAAGTCCGGCATCATATTGATCATCATAATCTTCAAATGCTTTCGCAAGATCATCGTCCATTTCTTTTTCAGCACTATTTACATCATTATCTTCATCATCGTCGTCGTCATCTTTATCTTTATCTGATAAAATATTATCTTCAAACATATCGTCTTTAAGTTCGTTTTTCTTAACGTCTTCATCATCTTCGTAAATGTCTTCGTAATCTCCGCCTTCTTTATCAAGAACAGAAGTAGGTTGACGATCTTTTAAATCCCAACATTCATCACCACAATATACAAAATAGCCTGATTGCATAAAATCTAATAAAAATTGTGGCGCAACTTCTTTTGCAACTGAGGCTTTAAGACCTTTTATTTCCATAACTTCTTTTAAAATGGTCATGATTTTTTGGGGCTTCTTTTTCATATCTAAAAGTTCAATCGCAATTTCTAAGAGTGATTTTTCTTTATCTTTACTAGCCATATAGATCCTCCCATATTTTTTTCTTATTGGTTGTTTAGTATTATACTATATTTTGGATTTTTTTGCAAATTATATTGTTTTTAATTTATAATATGCTAATAGTTAACTATCTTTAAAAAGTTTTTAAAGCATAAGAAAGATTAAAATCATCACAAGGCCAGGGATTCTTAAAGCACCAACTAACAAGATAGTATATATATTAACGGGAATATTAAGATTAAAATGAGCACCAATAATGTTAAAAATAAAAATTATGGCAAGCCCTAAAACAACCGCTTGAATAAGCCACTTGATAACTTTTAATACTTTCATGAATAATCACCCACTTTATCATATGAGTGATCTTTTTTTTATATGTTTTTTTATTTATATTTTTCAAAGATTTCTAAATCGGTCCGATTAGTAGTTAATGGGGTAACTGAAATTTGATTATTTTTGATTGCCACCACATCACTTGTAGGACTATTATATACCTTAAAGCCTAAGGGTGATGCTTTGATATAATATAGACCATCTTCTTTTTGTTCATACTCTACATCAAAAGGAAAAACGCCTTGATGAGTAATTGTAAGAGTAGAAGGATTTTTAGGAATATTGATATTTAAGATTTGAGCATTTTGAAAAATTTTGGTATCAAATAAATAATTAACAATACTAGTAAAATATTTTAAACCTTCTAAATTATCTTTTTCACAAGAAAATGATAAAGCCTTAATACCATATAAATTAGCCTCAAATGCCGCCGCAATCGTTCCCGAATATAAAATATCACTACCGATATTATATCCATTATTAACTCCAGAAAAAAGCGCATCAGGCATATAACCTAATAAATGAATTGCCACCTTTACACAATCAGCAGGCGTTCCATCTACCGTATAAGTAGCAACATCTTTTATGATTGGGGTTATTTTAGTAATTTTTAAACCTTCTCTTAGGGTTAATTTTTGTGAAGTTGCACTCATTTCTTTACTAGGGGCAACAACCATTATTTCATGACCTGCTTCTTTTAAAAGTTTGGTCATTTCTAATAGACCAACACTATTAATACCATCATCATTTGTTACAAGTAATTTCATAATTAAAATAAGTCTGGGTGACCTTTCTTAAATTTCTTTAGGCTTGTATCTAATTCTTTTAATAAGGCCTTTTTTTCTTCTAAAGAATAAATCGTAGCACCCGCTGCCATTAAGTGACCACCACCACGATAATGGGTGGCAATTTCATTAATTGGGATAAAGCGTGAACGAATTCTAACTCTTATTTCATTACCTGGATCATCTTGAGGGCAATCTGCTGGGCGGTGTTCATACATTTGGTCAACAAATGCTACCCAAATTAGCGATCCTCTAATGCTATCTAAAGCATTAACTAAATTGGCTGCATCTTCTTTAGTTACTTGAAATTTTTCCATTAGTTCTTTGGTAAAATGAATATAAGCTACACCATTTTTGGTTTTTTTGAAATTTTGATATAAATATCCTTGTAGTTTAAAAGTGACATCTTCTTTGATATATATATTAGTGTATAGTCTTTCAATATCAACACCATATTCTAATAGATAGGCGGCATTTTCAAAAACTTCTTTATTGACACCACGATATCTAAAGCGTCCTGTATCTGTGGCAATAGCAAGATATAAGTATGTAGCAATTGCTTGATTTAATTTAAAATGCCATTTTCTAAATAATCTAACCATAATTGAAGCACAAGCAGGTGCTAAATTATCAACATAATTAATGTTACCATAATCATCACCATCATCGTGATGATCAATTTTGATAATAAAATCACCTAATTGATAATTTTCATCACAAATTCGAACTCTTGTTCCAGTATCAACAACAATGACTAAAGCACCTTGATAGTCTTCTTTTTGAACTTTATCAATTACACCATATTCTTTAATAAATTCAGGGATGACATCACCAACAGCGTATACTTCTTTATCTGGGAAGTTTAATAAAATGGCTTCTTTTAAAGCTCTTTGACATCCAATGCAATCGCCATCTGGTCTAATATGGCGATGAATAATAATTTTTTGATATTCTTTAATTTTTTCTAAAATTTGATCAATCATCTTTTTCTCCTGCTAGTTTATTTAATTCATTGATAACATCTTTAACTGCTAAAATGCTACTAAGAGTGCATCCACTTGCTTGTAAGTGGCCACCACCGCCAAACATCGTGGCAACTTTATTAACGTTTTTACCACTAGAACGAAATTCACAATATACCTCACCATTTTCAGCTTCCGTAAAATTGGCCCAAACCGTAATACCTTCAATTCCAGCCATGATATTAACCATTCCTCTTGATAAATCAAAGATAGGAATTTGATATTTTTCAACATCAGTTTTTTTGTTAATTAAATAGGCAAGACCTTTAGAAGTTACTTTAAATTTAGTAATAAGATAAGCTCTAAGTTTAACAGTTGATAGTTTTTCGGTATAAAGATGGCTATATACATCTTCCATATTAACACCATATCCAAGTAAATATGAAGTAAGGCCAAAAGTTTTCGCATTAGTTTGGGAATAACGAAAACGGCCACTATCTGTAACAATTCCGGTAAATAAACTGGTTGCTACATCCTTATTAATAAGAAGTGGGGTTTCTTTAATTAACTCTGTGATAATGGTTGCACAAGAGTCAGCATTTGTATCAATATAAGCTAAATCGCCATATTCACCTTGAGGAAGATGATGATCAATTTTGATTACATATTTAGCCTTTTTATATCTTGTATCACTAATTAATTTTTCACATCCGGTATCAACAACAATAACTAAGGCATCTTGATAAAGAGTATCTTCTACCTCATCCATTAAACCTATCCAATTATAGCGTTCACTTGTATCCCCTACTACTTTTACGCATTTACTAGGAAAAGTCGCTTGAATGGCTAATTTGAGCCCTATTTGCGAACCTAGCGCATCACCATCGGGTCTTAAATGACGATGAATAATAATTGTATTATATTCTCTAATTTTATTAAATATTTTTAAAAACATCTTTTATCTCCTAAAGTTTTACAAATTATCAAAACTATTATTCTAAAATATTAAACAGCTTGTTAAAATACTTTTTACCATAATAACTAACCAAAAAATAAACAGAAGTATTTAAAACGGGAATCTTATTTTCGGTTACAACTTTTTCTAAAATAATTTCTAATATATGTATATTGGTTAATTTATTCAAATAATTATAATATGTTAAATCATTACAATTAACAAGCCAAAAGGCTTTCTTGAGATTTAGTTTCATTAAATTTTCAAAATCTATTTCATCATATTTTATTAAAGGTTTTTTAAAGCCCCGTTTTTTAACTAAAGCTTTATAATATTTCCCATTTAGTTTTTGAAGCGCAATCTCATTTTTCTTGTATTTATTAAAATTATAATTTTGATGATCTAAATAAGATTCCATCATTGGATAATTTAAAAAGAGAAGCCCTCTTTCGGTTTCTTCATCAAAGAGGTCAATTAACTCTTTTAATTTGTCACTATCATAACTAGGATCTTGCGCATCATAATCAAAGATTAAATATATATAAGCAAATTTTTGATTAAGCATTTCTTTTTCTGAATTAGTTTTACACATCTTTTTTAAAACATCTTGTGTATCAACAAAATCTTTACCATAAGCAATAATATTACGATATAATTGATAAATATTAGTATTGTAAGAAAAGAAACTAAACTTATCTCCTAAATCACCATATATATCACCTAAACGACTAAACAAATCAACTTCCGTTTTAGCCCCTTCAACAATTAATAATATCTTTTTCACTAAAACGCTCCATTACGATACATTTTCTCTAAATTATGAACTTCTTTAATTTCTTTTTCTGTTGATGAGGCAAGGCTTCTAATTTGACCATTTTCTAAAATGAAACAACAATCTGGTCTTGTTAGATAGTTTTTCATTAAAGTGGTATTATGGGTTGTTAAAATGGTTTGAAAACTATTTTGTTCATTAATTAATTTTAAGATTTTTTCTGATGTTTCATAATGATAATGTGAATCAAATTCATCTAGATATAGAAAACTTAAATTATCAAAGTTAAGTGACCAACAAAAATAAAGAATTAAAGCATCGGTGCCATCTGATGTAATTAAATGAAGTGGTACTTTTTTATATTTATAATTAGCGACAATCATTTTGGTATTATTTAAAGGATTTTCTTCAATTGATAAATCAAAGTTTAATCCGTTTTCTTTTAAGAACTGACTAAACTTATCTAAGTTTTCTACTTTAGTTAATGATTCTGTTAAAAACTTTGATTGATTAATTAAGCCATCATAGTTGCTTGTTGATGAAGTTGAAAAGAATAACATTCGATTAACAAAATCAATTAATTGACAAATAAGATGTTTAGTATCTAAATTACTATTATAATAGATATATCTAACAATGGACATATTATTTTTTAACAAATCAATATTTAAGTTTTGACACTCAGTTAGTAATACAAAATTATCCTGATGATTTAGATGATCAAAATAAATAAGTTTTTCCCCATTAATGAAAAGTGTTTCTTGTTTAAAAGTATCAGGGCTATATTTTTCATATTCATAAACAACTTCATCTTGATCAAACAAGAAAGTATATTTAAAATAAACACTACTACCCTTAGGCAAGTTACCATTGATATATATATTTTCAAGTCCTTCTATTAAATCAAGGGGCTTATCATCTTTTAAATGAGTCGTAATATCAAAAATAGCTAAACCTAAATTAGATTTACCAACACCATTTTTACCATATATTAAAGCTTTATTAACAAGCTTATTTTTAATATAATTTTGATTAAAGTCATAATCATATACTTTTGATAAATCTAATTCTAATTTATTAGTAAACCCCATAAAATTTTGTACAGCAAACTTTTTTAACATCTTATCACCTTACATTTTTTTCCTTAAATTTATTTTACTATACAAATGGCAAGTTGTCAAACTTAATGAAAAAAGAGTAGAACAAATTATTTTGTTCTACTCAAAAAATGTTATTTAATATTAGTTATTTTTGCAATCAAATACAATACTTGTTAAACCAACTTGTTGATTACCATCAGCATAAAAACCAACAACAGCTACACGTACAGCTTTAACATTAGCAGGAAGTTCTTTGATTTCTAAACTTGCAGGGCAACGATTAGAACTAGAACTACTAGTAATACAACCTTCAGGTTGAGCATCTATCCAACTAGAACCATCTGTTGTATATTCTAAAGTAAAACTAGCAAATTTTTTCTTTTCTGTCCATTCTTGGAAATTAAATTTGATACTTGTAAATGTAGCATCAGTTAATGTGATAGTAACATATTCAGTTTTAGAACTACTACTACCAGCAAAAACAGGACGATCTTTAATTGTTTGTGTTTGTTTAGCTACATAAGTAAAATCAATTGTAGCCTGAACATCATAAACACCTAAATTTTCTGCTGTTATACTTTTAGCGCTATATGATGAAGTCCAATCCTTTGCGTATGTTGTAAAATTAGTTGTAAAATTAAGTTCGGCGTGAGTTGTATCACTTGCATCAACAGAAGCTTTTACTGTAACAGTAAATTCTTTTGTATATTGTTTACCTTTATATGTATAAGTTGCAAGTAAAACAACTGTTGCGTCATCTTGACCTGCAGCAGGTCTTGTTACTGTAGCAGTGTTACCTTCAACTTTAATAGCAGTACCAGTTTTAACAGACCATACTAAATCTGTAGCAGATGGAAGAGCAAAATCACCTGTAGCAGTTTCAGCTACTTCTATTGTATTCCAGAAAAGATTTACAGTTTCTTCATCTGATAATTCAGGAAGTACATATTCGCCTTCTCTTCCAACAAATACTACTCTATATGCGCCAGAAAAATCCTTTGATTGATTTCCATAGAAATAAACATTTAATGTAACTTCTTTTTGTAAACCACTATTTGCTAATTCAGCTAATATACCTTCAACTACTGAATTATATAAACTAATTGATTTGCCATCTTTTGTTAATTGATAGTAATTGCCATCTTTTTCTAAAATACCTGTTACTTTTAAATATTGACCAAATTTAGCAGTTTCAGCAGTCCATTCATTTATTTCAGCAATTGTAGTCTCAACAGGAGTTCTCATTTTCCATGAACCTTCTTCTATTACTTCAATTGTCGTAATAGTTTTGATTTGTGGGGTACCATTATATGAGCCTTTAACACCTGTAATTCTAACTTTTGTACCTGGTTCATATGCTAAATTAGCATAACACATTATACTACCAGTTTCATCATAAACAAAACCATTACGATAGCTACTACTCATAAAAATACAATCAATTGTACATTCAATTGTAAATGTAGCTTCATCTGCTAATTTAACAACTTCAGCAATTGTATTAATTTTTAATTCTTTAGCAATTTTAACGGTTCTTTCTACTGTAGCATTTTCTGTGTTGCAAGTAATTGTTGCGGTTAACTTTAATGTTCCATCAGCTGTTGCAACAACTTTACCATCAACATAAGCTGCAGCAGGATCAGCAGCCCATACAACTGTTACGCCTTCAGGGAAACCAGTTGTAGGTAATGTTAATTCATCGCCATTGTAATATGTTTCTTTTAAAGTATAATTTGTAAGTTGAGTTTTTACTAATTCAACTTTTTCTTTATCACTTAATGTAGGAGCTTCAGCTGCAGTTGGTTCGTTACCAGCATATAATGCTCTAAATAAATCAGGTGTTCCAGCAACTATATCATGAGTAATAATATCAATGTTAACATATTGACCTACATATTTATCAAGTGTAGTAGTGTAATTATTTGTGCTCTTGTTATAAAGTATAATAGTTTCACCAGTATAAGGATCTTCTAATGCATACTTAGCACTAATGTGTTCGCTACCATTATCAGGTACATCTTTTGTTAATTTTGCATATACATTATAAGCATGACCGCCAACGTTCATTGCGGCATCAGCATCAGTAAGAATACCTGTTGTGCCATACATTCCTTCAAATGAAGCTAATAATGTACTAATTTCTTCTTTTTCAAATGTAGGAAGTTTGCAAGAAGCTGCATAAGGACTACTTTCATCTAATTTTGTATATGAAACATCTGTTCCGGATGCATATGCTACTTCTAAGCATCCAAAATATGAGAATAATGGACCAGTAACTTGTACTAAATCGTTAACAGCAAATTCTTCAGTATATTTAGCATCTCTACTGTATAAGATAATACCATTTTGACCATCTGATAATACAACATTTTGATCATCTAATACTAATACAACACGTCCATAAGTTGTGCAGCTTTGTGCATGCTTATAGCCATTGTCTTTAACAGACCATTTTTCTGATACCATTTTTTCTAAGAATGCACGTCTTACTTCTGTAATTGTTCCCATTGCATCATAAGTTTGACATTTAACTTTAACAGTAAATGCTTTTCTTGATTCAACTACACCTTCTGTTGAATCATGAGAAAGAACAACAGTTAAAACAACTTCAACATAATCGTTACCATCTTTAACTCTTACGTCATCTAAAGCAGGTCTTGTTACAGTACCTTGTAAACCTGTATAACTAGTTGTGTCTACATTTTCAATTTTAATAAGATCTTCTTCGCTACTTGACCATTCATATTTAAGGTCAGGGTATGCAGCAAAAGAGCTAGGTAATGCTACATTTTCAGTAATACTATCATCAAAATAAATGCGGCTTAAAGCATCGTTAATGTTTGCTTGTGCTTGAGCTTTTGTAGCTTTTGAATTATCAGTTGTTAAACAACCTGCTAAAACAAATCCTAAACATAAGAATGCTAAAACAGCCATAAATCTTTTACCGAAAGCGGTAAGTTTCATTTGTTTGTTTCCTCCTATTTTTTATTGATTATATTTAATTTTTCTTTTTAAGAAAAGTTAAACCTAAGTTAGATAATAAAACTATAACTATTAACAAATAACTTATTATGAGTTAATAGTTATTTGTTAATTATTTTAAAACTATATCATCCATTGATGTTAAAGCAAGTTGAATATGACCATTGGCATAATCGTTATCAGGTTCACTAGTTGCACCATTATAATAAGCTACGATACCAATAATTGATTCAATTGTTTTACCATTAAAGTATTCCCATCCTGTAATTCTGGTTGATGGATTGCTTGGATCATATAAAGCAATATTTTGATCGACTCTAATATTTAATCTTTGTGATTTACCATTTGCATCAGTATATGAGCAATAAATAGTAAATGCAGTGTTATTATCTGAATTTTTACCACCAGTTACGGTTAAGTCAGAAACTTTAACTAAAGTACCAATTTTTTCATAAGCATAGATATCATTAATTGCATCACATGTTTCTTCAGAAATATTAACTGAATCAGCTTCATCAAAACTATATACTTTTATTTTGCTATCTTTAACATCTGTAATTTGTAAAGAACCATAATAATAACCAATTTTAGCTGTAATTTGTACGGAAGAATTTAATCTTAATTTAGAAATACCACCAAATCCACCATATACATATATACCATAATATTGATTAGTTTCTTCATCATATTGTTGAATATAAGCACTATATGGTCCATTCTTTCTTACTACAACACCGCTAACTTTAATTAGTGGTGGCGCAAAAGATTCTCTTGCTTGATTAACAGCTTCTTCTGTACCATATTTTTCTCTAATTTCTCTAATTGTAATTTCTTTAGCATCAGTACTATAATCGAAATCTTTATCAATTTCACCATAGATTCGAAGTTTCTTTTGTGCAACATCGAAGGTTGCATTAGAAAAATATTGTTCATATTGAGTTTGGCTTGATTTGTCTTGACCTAAAGCATGTTCAACAATATCTAAGTTTAAAAGACGACTATCGCCATTTGGATATACAAACCATACCCATGCAAGATATCTAACATTAGTTGAATCTAAACGATTGCTCATATCTTCTGTTTGTAAAACAACTTTAGCGCCTTGCGCAAGAGCTTCTGCGAAAGCCTTTTTGTTAAATTTAGAAGCTACAAAACCCCAAGGTTCAATTCTATAAGTTGATTCAGGAGTGTTAACACCATTATAACGAACTGTAAATTCTGTGCTACCACTTCTAAATACACTTGTATCACCATCAATGTATCTTACTGGTGTTACAACACCAATACCATCTTTGATGAATTCTTTACCTTCATAACTTTCGGTAAGTTTTAATGCATCTGTTTGAGGAGTCTTAAAATCATAATCATCACTTGATACTGGTGGATTATCTGTTGTTGTACAACTTGTGCAAATAAACATACCTACTAATAATAATAAAGCTAACCAAATCTTTTTCATTTTTCGTTACCTATATCTTAAAAATTTTTATTAATCATTATAAATAGAATTTAATGCATCTGCATATGCAGTATCAATTGTTTTGTTACCATATAATATATTTTGAACAATAATTTCAGCATTTGTACGAGCACTACTTGATTTAGGGAAAGCTACATTTGTATAGAACCAGTTTTGTTGTTCTAGACCAGCTGCTTTTGCGATTGCCTCTAGTGTAGGTTCGAAAATTTCATGACCTTGTTCATCAACGATTTTACCTTTTACATGATCTTGAAATTCTTGGCTGTTTAATACGTCATATCTAATTGGGAAATAAGCTGTATTAATAGCCCATTCAAGAGCAATTTCTTTACTTGTTAAGAACTTCATCCATCTCCAACCTGCAAGTTCTTCATCAGCATTATTACGTCTAAATAAAGCAATATTTGTACCTTGTTGAATTACTTGAGGATTATCCATACTATGTTGAGGAACTGTTGATACACCTGTTGTAAAATTAGCATTGCCTGTTAGTCCATCATTATAACTTGAACCAGCTGATGAACCAATTGTCATAATACATTGACCATTTTGGAAAGCGGTTGAACAATAATCAGCACCAAAAGCGGTTGATGTTCCAACATGATGTTCTTTAAATGCATCACTAAACCAAGAAAGAGCTTGTTTTGATTTTAAAGTATCATCAGTGTTTTCACCAAAAGCGTTAAATACACCATTGTTATCATTATCAAATGAAGTATAAGTAGCACCCCATTGTTGAGTTAAAGTAATAAATAAATTAGCTTCTGAGTCATAACCTAATGTATAAAGTAAATCTTCGCCATAAGTTTTAGCAGCTGTTTGATAATTAGTTGTTTGTTTCCATTTATTAGAAATTTCTACAACTTCTTCCCAAGTTTTAGGAACATCCCAACCTTCAGCTTCAAATAAAGTTTTGTTATAATACATAAGTTCAGTTGATTTGTTAAATGGAAGTGAATATCTTGTACCTGCTTTATCATAAACAGTTCCTTCAGCCCAGAATTGTGAAATAAATTGATCTTGTTCTTCTTTTGATAATCCTTCTACTGGATCATTAATGAAAGAATCAAGTGGTAATACAGCATTTCCTTGAAGGTATGCGGCAACATGGTCAGGATAAACTTGTGCAACAGTAGGTCCTACACCACCTTTAATTGATTGAGATATTTGTTTTCTTAATGTATCAGCATTTCCATAAGAAACAATTTCTACATCATATTTGCCATCATATTGTTTAACAAATTCGTCTTTGAATTCTTCTAATAAACTTTTAATTTCTGCACCATTATAGATCCAGAATTTGATTGTGACTGTATCGCTATTATTGTTGGTTGTACATGATGTTAGGATAAAGCCAAAAACCATAAGTAATAAGACAACAAGCATCTTACTAATTTTTTTCATTTTTTTTCTCCTTTTTATTTTTTTTATTTTTATATATCTCTAAAACAACTTTCATCGTTTGTTTTAGCCCTTAATACCGCTACGTGATACACCACGCATAATGTATTTACGTAAGAAAATAAATACTAATAATAGTGGAATTAAAACTGCCGTAGCTGCTGCCATTTGTTGGCCTTGGTTAGCTCTACCATCAGAGCTTGAAAAAGCGGTCATTAAACCATTACTAATTAAACGCATTTCATCAACGGTTGTAACCATCATAGGCCATACATAAGCATTCCATGAACCCATTAATTTTAAAATACTAATGGTAATTAAAGTTGGGGTTGCAATTGGAATCATAATTTTAAATAAATATTTGAGATTACTTGTACCATCTACTTTAGCCGCATAATATAATTCATCAGGAATTTGTCTGAAATTTTGGCGAAGAAGATAGATGTAATACACACTAATTAAAAACGGAACAATCATTGCCCAGTAGTGATTTAATCCATGAAGACGCCCAACAACAATAATATAATTAGAAACGACCATCATTTCACCTGGAATCATCATTGTTGCTAGGAAAATAGTAAAGATAAAATCACGACCTGGAAACTTAATTCTTGAAAAAGCAAAAGCTGCCATAACAGTTGTTACAAGTGTACCTATTGTAGAAAAAACACCAACAACAATTGTATTAAACATTAAGCGCCATAAATTAAATCTTAAAGTACTAGAACCTGAAACAGCTAATTGATATTTAGTATTAAGAATATATTTGAAATTCTCAAAGGTTGGACTTTTTGGAAAAAAGGTTGGTTTAAACAAATCTATTTCCGCTTGTGTTTTTAAAGCTGTAATAATCATCCAATAGAATGGCAAAATCATAAAAAGCGCAAGGATTGTTAAAAATGTATAGGATATAGCATATCTTGTTCTTTTGATGGTTTTTTCTTTACGAATTAATTCATCAGAAGTTTCGATATATTCTTTATTGTTACAACGTTCAAGGTTTTCAATTGTTTTATCTTCTTTTTTCTTAAGAAGTTTAAAAACTAACGCAATTGCAATTATTAAAACAATTAAGATAAGCATACTTCACCTCTAATAATGAACTTTCTTCTTAGCAACCAAATTGTTGAAAAGAGTTAATACTAAGATGATAACAAATAAGATAACTGCTCCTGCAGAAGCAAGTCCCATTGCACCAATCGATGCATCACCCATTTTGTCATAAATAAACCAAACTACGGTTGCTATATTATGTCTTCCACCAACTGGTTGTGCTTGATCACCAAAGATTGCAACAACCGAGGTATATTCTTTAAAGGCTCCAATAAATGATGTAATTAATAAATAGAATATTTGAGGAGATAAAAGTGGAATTGTAATTTTAGTTAAAATTCTTCCTTTTGATGCTCCATCAATTTGAGCTGCTTGATAATATTGTTTGTCAATTGATTGTAAAGCACTTAATAAAATCAAAATTTTAAATGGTAGTGAGTTCCAAATGATATAAAACATTAAAACAAGCATTGAAGTAAACCATTGGGAACTAAATACTTGATTATTTGGATTAAAAACATTAGGTAAAAGGGTAATACCATTATTGTTCCCACCAAGCCAGTTAACTGATTGTCCTCCTAACGAATTAATAATCGTATTAATTAAGCCTTTATCAGCCGAGGTAAACATAACTGAAAATACCATACCAATTGCAATTGTATTTGTTACATATGGTAAGAAAAAGACGGTTTGAAAGAATTTTTGCAAAGGCTTAATTGAGTTTAAAGCAACCGAAATTAACAATGATAAAATTATTGATAAAGGTACAGAAACAAAAGCAATAATAACTGTATTTACCAAAGCTGTTTTATAAACGGCTGACGATAATACTTTAACATAATTGGCAAAGCCCCATCCACTATAATCACCAGTTAAATCATTGTAATCTAATTTAAATGATATTATAAAAGTATTAATTAAAGGATAGAAGGTAAAAATTGCCATTAAAATAATTGCAGGAGATAAGTAAAGCAGCGCTTTTAAAAAATTGATACCTTTTTTGCCTTCAACCATATTATTGCACTCTTTCTTCAGTTATTTTGTCGAAAACATAACACTTAGCAGGTTTTATTGCAAGGTGAGCTTCACTTTCTTCTTCTAATTTAATTTCTGATTCAACAATAAAGCGGAAAGTTTCTTTTTCAGAATTAGGATGAGTTGCAACAACCGAAATATCACGACCGATATGTTCAACATGTTTGATAACAACCTTTAAAGGTCCTTCATCTGATACGATAAAGCCTTCTGGTCTTACACCAATTGTAACTTCTTGATCATCTAAACTGCTTTCACCAATTTTTTCTTCTCCAATATATAAACCACCATTTTCAATTTTACCAGTAAAAATATTAATAGGAGGAGTTCCTAAGAATTTTGCAACAAATTGATTTACAGGGTTTTCATAAACATCTTGAGGTTTTCCTCTTTGTTGTTCAACTCCTGTTTTCATTACAACGATTTCATCAGAGATACTCATAGCTTCTTCTTGGTCATGGGTAACAAAGATGGTTGTAATACCTGTTCTTCTTTGAATTCTTTTAATTTCCTCTCTTGTTTGTAAACGAAGTCTTGCATCTAAATTTGAAAGAGGTTCATCAAGTAATAATACTTTTGGTTCTTTAACAAGGGCTCTAGCAATTGCTACACGTTGTTGTTGACCACCTGATAATTGTTTAGGTTTACGATCTAACAAATCTTCAATGCCAACAAGTTTAGCATATTTTTGAGTTCTTTCAAGAATTTCAGCTTTTGGAAGATGCATGTTTTGTAAAGGAAACATAATATTTTGTTTAACAGTCATATGAGGGTAAAGGGCATAGTTTTGAAAAACAAGGCCTATTCCTCTTTTTTCAGCTGATAAAGATGTTACATCTTCTTCTCCAAAAAAAATTTGGCCCGAAGTTGGTTCTAACAATCCTGCAATCATGTAAAGCGTTGTTGATTTACCACATCCTGAAGGGCCAAGTAAACCGATTAATTTTCCAGAAGGGATGACAATATCTAAATTATCTACTGCTCTTACTTCGGAAGTTTTATCGGCAAATATTTTAGTTAAATTAACTAAACGAATGTCCATAAAATTTTTATCCTCCTAATTTCAAATTTGACAAAACTTTTTATTAAACATAAATATTTTATCATAAATAGCTTTTTTTTGCAATTATTTAGATTATATTTGTAAAACAATTTAAAAAACGTTAAAAAGAATTAGTTTTCTTTTTTTACAGATTAAAATAAAAAAAGTAAAACAACGAATAAAATTTCGCTATTTTACTTAATAATTTTTTCCTATCTAAAGAATATTAACCACAAAATCAATAAAATAATAAATGCTCCCGCAACCCCGATTACTAACTTTAACATCTTACGTGCAACTCTAATTAGACCGATAATTGTTAAAAAGGCAATTGCAATAACTAATAAAAATTTTAATAACCCTGGTAAATGTAATAAAGGATATAAGATATATTCAACAAGTTGATTACCTAAATTATTTATCCAATCAATAATTCCTCTAAACATTTTAGTTCTCCTTTTGGTTAATTTTTCGCGAATCAATCGCTCTTTTTAAAGTTAATTCATCAACATATTCTATATCACCACCAGCAGGTAGTCCATAACCAATTCTTGAAATGATTAAGCCATCTTTGGCTAATATTTTTTCAAGATATAAAGCTGTTGTTTCACCATTTGGTGTAAAACTTGTGGCTAAAATAACTTCTTTAGTATTATCTAACCTTTTTTCTAAACTATCAATATTAAGTTCATCCGGGGAAATACCATCAAGGGGTGATATTAATCCACCAAGAACATGATATAAACCATTATATTGATTAGTCTTTTCAATAGCTAGAACATCTTTTGTATCTTTCACAACCATTATTTGTTCTTTTGTTCGATAATTGCTACTACAAATTGGGCAAACATCTTGGTCAGATAACATACCACAAATAGTACAGTGTTTAGTTGCTTCTTTGGTTTTTATCAGACTTTCAGCGAAACTTTGAACATCTTCTAATGATAGTTTTTCTACAATATGATATGCATATCTTTCAGCCGTTTTTTTACCAACACTAGGAAGTTTCTCAAAATGTTTTGCTAGATCATCTAGGAATTTAATATCACTCATTTTTGTATTTCCTTATTATATAACAAAATTATCTTTTAAAATCCACCTAATAAGCTTTGGAATTTAGCCATCTTTTCAGCCGTAAATTTTTCAATTTCATCACCAGCTTGACGGGTTGCGGCAACAATCATATCACCTAACATTTCTAAATCATCTTTTGTAGTGGCTTCGAATCCTTCTTCAAAACTTACTTCTTTTAAAGAATGATCACCCATCATTACGATTGTTACAACCCCACAAGTTGTTTTAAACTCGGTGTTGATAATTTCTTCTTGAGCTCTTTCCATATCTTTTTTCATTTGTTGCATTTTTCTAATCATTGCTTGATTCATTATTGTTCAATCTCCTTTTCAACTTTATTATATCCAAAAGCTTCTTTAGCAATTTGGGAAGGACTTTTGGCACGATTTATTTGGTTATAATTAACACTAACAACATTTAACTCCGGATTATTAATCGGTGTAAGTTTAGGCCTTTTAATACCTATACTAAATTGACCTATATATTCATTACGTTTTTCTTGCCAAGTATTTTCAGGTAAAGCAATAAAATCATAATCTTTACCTAAATGAATTCTTAAAACTTGTTTTGCTTCATTGTAATTTTTAGGTTCCATTAAATGATTGCATACACTGGCACTTTTGTAAGTAATTAAAACTTCTTTGTGACCATTAGCAACCATTGTGCCATCTGATAACATTTTAGCAATTGGCGCATATGCATATCCTACTTTATCATCAAGTTTAGACCATAAACTTAAGATACGAGCTTTTTCTTCTCGACATTCGCGTTCTCTTGCTTCATGTAAAATATTTTCAATTACATTAATATCATAGACGTTTTTAATTGTTTGAAGGGTTTTAGAAGCATTACTTTCCACAACTCTTTGAATTTCTGGTCTTTGATATTCTGGTTTACTGGCAACATCGTTATTAGGCTTAGCCTCAACTGGTGCTTTAGGGGTTGGAATAATTGTTCTACTACCTTGAATAACTTGTTTTACTTTTGTTATTTCTTCTTTTGCTTTGGTGCTTTCTGTTTCTAATAAATTAATCTTTTCATCAATTTTAGCTAACTTTTCGTCATATATATTATTTTTATTATTTTGATTAATTTGAGCAATACTTTCTTCTACTTTACTAATGCTTTCATTTTGAGCTTTATCAAGATCTTTGATTGTAATGATTTCATCATTCATTGAAGTCATCTTTTCTTCATTTTCTTGAAGTCTACTTGCAATACGATTAATATTAGCCATTAATTCGTTAATCATTTGATCAGTATTATCATCTTTTTTCGGCATATCATCTACAACATCAAAGCCAAGTTCTTCTGATAGTGAGGCATCAACTTTATTTGTATTAAGATTTTTAACTAAAATAAAATAATTTTCTTTTAGTTCTTCGATTTCTTTAAGTAGTGTATCATCAATATTCATAGGAGTATTGCTTGCATTTTGGGAAAGATTTTCTAATGATTCTTCAATGTTTTTTAATCTTTCTTCGTATGTATTAGAATAATCTGTTTCATTTGATACAGGTGTTTTATTCATCTCTATAGCATCTAGTTTTTGATGTAACGCTTCTATTTTAGCATTAAGAGCATTGTAATCTTGTGTGTTATAATCTTGCATAGGTGCTTCTGTTTGAATTTTTTCTTCTAATTCAGCTAATTTAGTTTTAATTTGATTAAGAGTTTCACCATCTAAAGTGTTACTAGAAGTACTTGTGCTACTTATAACTCTAATTTTATCTTCAATATCATCAAGACGGAAACTTAAATCAGTTGGTAAAGCAGCATTTTTCGATGATACATCTTCTAAAAGTTCTAATTTAGCTTCAATCTTTTCTTTAAATTCATCAAGTTTAGCTTTTTCTAAGTCAGCATTTATTTTCTTTATTTTATTATCTAAAGTATTTATTTTACCATCTACATCTTGATTATATATATTATTTTCTAATTGAGCACTACCACCCACTAATTCTTCTAGTTTATTTACTTTATTTAAAATATTAAGATCATCGCTTGCGGAATTAATAATTTTCATAATTCCAACTTCTAAATAAATCTTTTGAGAATTAGTAAAGCGGATTTTATTTTGAACATCGACTAATACATCAATATAATAAAATAATTCTTTACCATCGATTTCACTAGCTAACTTTTTAAAATCTTCGTTTTCATATATATATTTATGTACAGTTGCATCATTAACGTTTTGATATAACAAAATATCACGACAAAATTGAATAATACCACTAACGATTCGACCAACTTCTTTACCTGAATTAATTAATTCGTTAACTATTTCAATACTTCTTGTGGCGTTACGATTTTTCAAATTAGTAATTAGATCAATTAATTTATAACTAGAAAGCATTCCGGTTACGCTATTAACATCACCAACTGTTATTGTATCACTGGCAAAAACACTAGCTTGATCTAAAATACTTAAAGCATCACGCATACCGCCATCTGCCGCCTCTGCAATAGCCGAAACTGCATTTGGTTTAATTTTAATTTGTTCTTTTTCACATATATAATTAATTTCTTCTTTTAATTCATCTAATGTAAATTGTTGAAAATCAAATCTTTGACATCTTGATAAAATAGTAGCAGGGATTTTATGTGGTTCTGTTGTTGCAAGAATAAACATTACATATGCAGGTGGTTCTTCAAGCGTTTTTAATAAAGCATTAAAAGCAGCTGTACTTAGCATATGTGCTTCATCAATGATATATACTTTTTGACGTAAATAACTTGGTAAGAAATTGACTTTTTCCAAAATGTCACGCATTTCATCAACACCATTATTGCTTGCGGCATCAAGTTCAATAATATCGGTTGTTTCGTTATTAATAATTGCAAGGCAATTCTTACATTGATTACATGGTTCACCATCAATTGGATTTTCACAGTTAACAGCTTTGGCAAGAATTCTTGCAATTGTGGTTTTACCAATACCTCTTAATCCACTAAATATATATGCATGTGATGTTTTATTTTCCATTACGGCGTTTTTTAAAGTTTTTACAACATGTTTTTGACCAATTACTTCTTTAAAAGTCGATGGCCTGTAACTTCTATATAAGGCAACATAAGACATAAAAATTCTCCCTTCTTTATATCTATAACATTTTAATTTATTATACCATAATTCAAAAAAAAAGGCAAACTATTTATATAAAAAGATAAAGAGATAAAAGATGCTTGATTTTATAAGATAACTTTTTTAATTTATCAATATTATTAATAATTAATTAATTTTATAAAATAAAAAGAATAAAAAACATATATAAATATCGTTTTTATTCTTTTTAATACTACTTTATTTTTTTATAATTATTTATAAAAGTTGTTTGATCGACCCTTCCTAGAAGAAAATTTTCTAGCATTTTAGTATCAAAATCATCATATGCAAGATAACGTTTAGCCTCATTATAACATTCATCAATTTCTACATATCTATTGCTTTCAATCATTTCTTTTCTTTTTTTAATTGCTTCATTAATTGCTTTTGATTCTTTAAAAATACGAAAAGCACCATAAAGTATTACTAACAAACTAATAAAATAGATGATACCAAATACTTTTAAAACATTCATAAAAAAATTGTATTCGCCAGTCATCGCAGCATAAAAAATAACCATACTTATTAAGTTAATAGCATAAAGATATATAAGAACACCTCCATAACCATCTCCAAATTTAATCAGCTTTTTATGTAATATAATATTTATAATATAAAGAAATAAATTTATACAAACAATTGCTAAAATAATATCCCATCTTTTTTCTTCACCAAAAATAAAAATAGTTAACAAACCACAAAGCGCTATTATAAAAAATAATAACCGATTAATAAATGCTAAAGCAAGACATGCTTTGGGCTTTTTGATTGATTTTTCTCTTTTTTTAAAACCTTTGATGGCATTATAGATAGGAATATCATCTACAATACTTGATTCTATTTGTTTGACTATGTTTTTAGAATCCTTTTGCAAAATTTTAATATAAAGCTTTTGATATGTAGTTTTTGTGACATCTACTTCTTTTTTTACTTCTTCAGTCCATCCATCATTACCTCTTAAGACTATTTTTTCACCACCAATTCTACCTTCATATGTAGTTGGTTCGTGTTTTATTGTTTCATAGCGGGTTTCAGTTGTATTATATTCTTGGCTTTTTGCAATTAGTTTATAATTTCCTAAATTTGTTGCTTTAGTGCCATCTTGTTCTTCTAAAACATCATAGCCTAAATTTTTAATCGTATTTACTACTGCCGAAATTTCTACTTGGGCAAATGCTATTGCATCTCTTTTATCCATTTTGCTTTTTTATCCTTTCTATCTTTTTCATTTTTTATTATATATAAAAAACTACTTCATTTAAAGCAAAAAATGTTTATTTTTTAACAATTATATATATCTTTAAACAAAATAAAAAGAAGTGTTTTTTAATCTTAACCACTTCTTTTTTACTTTATAGTTATTCTTGGTCTTTTTTGCCTTCTTTAAATACTTCGCTTGCAGATAAAGTAAGACCTGCTAAACCTTGTAATTCCGATGGAATAATAATTTTAGTAGCTTTTCCGTCAGCAACTTTTTCTAGTGATTCATATGCTTTTAAAGTAAGTACACCTTTATTAACATCAACATCTTTAATCATTTTTAAACCAGCTGCTTGAGCTTCGTTAATTTTTAAGATTGCCTCAGCATTACCTTCAGCCTTTTTAATTGTTGCTTCTTTTTCGGCTTCTGCTCTTAGAATTGCGGCTTCTTTTTCGGCCTCAGCTTTTAAGATTTCTGATTCTTTGATACCTTCGGCTTTTAAAATAGCTGATCTTTTTTCACCTTCAGCAAGAAGGATTGCTTCACGTCTTTCACGTTCAGCTCGCATTTGCTTTTCCATAGCTTCTCTAATATCTTTTGGAGGCATAATGTTTTTAACTTCTACTCTAAATACTTTTATTCCCCAAGGGTCAGTTGCTTCATCTAAGATTTGACACATTTGTTCATTAATTAAATTTCTACTTGTTAATGATTGGTCAAGATCCAAAGATCCAATTATATTACGAAGCGTTGTTGTAGCTAAATTATCAAGTGCTCTTAATGGTTTTGAAACACCATATACATATGATTTAGCATCGCTAATTTGATAATAAATAACGGTATCTATTTGCATTGTTACATTATCTTTTGTAATAACTGGTTGTGGATCAAAATCAATAACTTGTTCTTTTAAACTAACTTTACCAATAAGTCTTGGTGTATCAAGTTTTCCACCAGCTGCAGGTGCATTTGGATCTGAGGCAATTCGATCAATGAAAGGCCATAAAAAGTGCACACCTGTTCCCCATGTTTTATAATATTTACCAAGTCTTTCAATAACATAAACTTGAGTTTGAGAAACAATTTTAATTCCTCTAATAACAATTAAAATAACAACTATGAGAATAATCCCCATAACAATCGCAAAGATTGCTCCAACATCTTGACTTCCTGCTAAAAAATTAAATAAATTTTTCATTTTTCTTCTCCTTCTTATTTAATCTATTCTAATTTCTTCGACAACATCGACAATTAATTTATTGCCAACAATTCCTGTAATTAAAACTTTATCACCTACATTAAAGGATAATTCTTTATTACAAATTGCTGGCCAAGTTTGGAATTCAATTTTTACTTCCCCTTTTTCTCCAGGTTTAATATCTTTAACAACGGTTGCGGTCATTCCAATAAAACGATCAACGTTTGTTAGAATGGTTTGATTGTCACTAACTTTTTTGACAAAAGGTCTTGTCGCAATAACAAAAAGTAAACTGACAACCGCAAAAATGATAATTTGTGCCCAAATTGGTAAATCAAAGATAGCACAAACAATGCCGACAATTCCGCCTGCCGCAAACCAAATTGAAACAAGATTAGCTGTTTCAAATTCAATAATGATTGCACCAATAACGATAATTGCCCATATAATAATCATTGTGATATTTAAACTTGTAAGAGCCATAAAGTTAAGCATTTTTTGCAACCTCCTTTGTATCAACTATTAACATTTTTAACCCTGTATTCCAAACAGCTGAAAATTTATAAGAAACTTGCTTTTGAAAATCGATATCTAAATGCTTGGCTAACTGATCAATTAATTTTTTGTTATTAATCCTACCAAAGCTAGGCTTGATTGTCAATTCATAGATATCATCTTTATTAATTTCTTTTTTTTCTAATTCATCTTTAGTCACTTTTTTTATAACAATATTTTTATTGGCTGTATCAAAGCCAACGACTACACCTATTGCATTATCAAACATAGAAGTTGCTTGCTTGCTAAGTGTTATGTTATTAATATAAATTGTCACAGCATTCGTATTTTTCTCTTTATTAATCCATTCTATACTCATTATTTACCTCCTCATTTAATATTATATACGCTTTTATGTATTTTGTCAACAAAAATGTATAAAATGTATTTTAGTGTATCTAAATTCAAACTAAACTTTTCTGATATTTTACTGAACTTAATCTTTTTTAATTGCTATTTTTTATCATTTTTGTTATAATAATAATCACTGGAGGTTTATTATGAATAATAGCAAATCAAAAACAATAAAAACCTTGATTGTAATATTGATTGGTGCTTTTGTAACACTAGGTATAACAATTGGTATTTGTTGCTATAATTATTTTGGTTATGTTAAATATAAAGTTGATTATCTAGATGATTATTTTGATGAATTAAATCGCTCAAATAATCAAGATAAACTTGATAAGTTCTTGAAATTTCAAGCAAGTCATTATAGTAATAAACTTAATGTTGTCTATCGTGATCCTGAAACTGGTGAAGAAATTACCGGCGAACACGTTACATCGGGTAATGCTTTAAATGTTGATGCTCATTTTGATGATGGAACTAAAACTTTATACCTTCCAAAATTTTTTGATATTAACTTATATCAATATGTAACCCAATATAAGAATCCTGATACTAAAGAAATTACTAATACAATTACTTACTGTTTCTACTTATCATCAATTAATTATAATACAATTCAAAACTTTTCACCAGCTAACATTAATTTTGCTTTTATTGATGCAAGCGGAGAAAAAACCCTTGAAGATGTAAAAGAAGCTTTAAATAATGGTGAAACTCTTGATACATCAACAAGCACAACAAGCGTTCTTACCTATGCTTTATTAGGTGATGATGGAGCAAGTAAAGCAAGTTATGGTGTATATGATAATGATTATGAAGATACTTACGAAGATAAAGATGAAACAAATTATTACTACATTCATCGTGTTCTTCCTAGATATGATTTCTTTGAACATGATAAAGATATCGCAGATGTTAAAAAATGGGACTTTATTGTATATCATATTGATCCGGATCATGATGATAAGATTGATTATATTGTTGAAGGAACATTTGAGGCTGGAGATCAAAATTTAGATAGTGATAAATTTATAAATGATAGTAATACTATTAAAGGATATAACGCTGAATTTTATCAAGAAAGTTACAATTCCTTCATTGCACCAAAGATTGCTTTAACTGGTTTAATCACTTTCTTAATTGTTGGTGTGTTAAGTACTGTGCTTGCGGTATTATGGTTATATGATCCTACTAATGCTAAAAGTACATCTAACCAAAAAAAATCAAATAAGAAAAATAAAAAATAAGAGTAAATTTTCTTACTCTTATTTTTTTTATATTAAAATTCACAATTTTTTGGTGTTCTTGGGAAAGGAATAACATCTCTAATATTTTCAATGCCTGTTAAATACATAATTAATCTTTCAAATCCCATTCCAAAACCAGAATGTACACATCCTCCATATCTTCTTGTATCTAAATACCAGTCAATTCCTGCTTTATCAACATGCATTTCATCCATTCTTTTTAGAAGTTTTTCTAAATTTTCTTCTCTTTGAGATCCACCCATAAGTTCACCTGCACCAGGCACAACAAGATCAACGGCCGCAACCGTTTTATTATCATCGTTTAATTTCATATAATATGCTTTTATATCTTTTGGCCAGTTAGTAATAAAAACAGGACCATTAAAATATTCTGTGATATATTTTTCATGTTCTTTAGCTATATCTTCGGTATAACTTGGTTCAAACTCCCATTTTATTTTAGCATTTTTTAAAATATCAACCACATCATGATGACTAATTCTTACAAATTTACTATTTAACAAGTTATCAATTTTCTTTTTTAGTCCTTTTTCAACAAAGTTATCAAAGAAATCAATTTCTTTTGGACATTTTTCAACAACAAATTGAACAACAAATTTTAACATTTCTTCTTCAATATCCATTAAACCATCTAAATCACAAAAAGCCATTTCGGGTTCAATCATCCAGAATTCATTAGCATGTATTTTAGTATTAGAGTTTTCAGTTCTAAAGGTTGGTCCAAAAGTATATATATCCGAAAATGCCATCGCAAAAGTTTCACCTTGTAATTGACCAGATCCTGTAATAAAAGCTTGTTTACCAAATAAATCTTTTGAATAATCAACGCTACCTTCTTTAGTCCGAGGTAAATCATTCATATTAAGCGTTGTTATTTTAAACATTTGATCTGATCCTTCACAATCAGCACAAGTAATTAAAGGGGTATGGACATATACATATCCTCTTTCTTGAAAATAAGTATGAATAGCGTATGCCGCAACGCTTCTTACTCTAAATGCTGCGGAAAATAGATTTGTTCTTGGTCTTAAATGAGCAACTTCTCTTAAAAATTCACGGGTATGCCTTTTTGGTTGAATAGGATAGCTTTCTGGACAATCTCCTAACATTTCAACTGTTGTTGCATGTAATTCAAGTGGTTGTTTTAACTCCGGTGTTAACTTAATAAGACCTTTTACCATTACCGAAGTTCCCACTCTAAATTTAGATATTTCCGCAAAATTAGCTAAATCATCACTATATACAACTTGAAGGGATTCAAAGAATGATCCATCGTTAACATTTAAAAAACCAAATTGGGCTTGAGAACGGTTACTTCTTACCCATCCACAAATTACAATTTCTTCGCTAGATGCTTCTTTTTTTTCAAACAATTCTTTTATTTTTGTTCTTTTCATATAAACCTCCTAAAAAAATAATCCCTAGGCCTAAGCCTAAGGACGAATTTATAACCGCGGTACCACCTTAGTTCAAAGATTATTAATTAATAAATCTTTGCAACTTTTTTTCTTTTAACGCAAGAAATACGAGTAGTTCTACTAAATAATAAAATCATTTTAACTTTATTATTTTTCTTCTACTAGCTCTAAAGGGTTCTTTCAATAAAAATTTTTCCTATCTTTTCACTATCAATAGGTCACTTTTTTAAAAATATTTATTTACTTTTCTTTATCAACGCTAATTATATAAATAATTATATTATATTTTTTATTAATTTGTCAAATACATCGATTATTATTTTCCTAAACAAAACTTTGAAAATAACTCATCTAATAAATTATCAGTTGATGCTTCTCCAATAATTTCTCCTAAATAAAGCCAAGCTTTTTTAATATACATATCAACTATATCGATTTGATAACCATCATTTATAACATCTAAGGCATCTTTTAAAGCAAGATATGCATTATTTATTTTTTCAATTTGTCTTGCATTACTAATATAAGTGATATCTTTATTTGTAATATTGTTTAAATGTAGTTTTTCGATAATAGCTTTTTCTAATTCTTCAAGTCCTTGATTTTCTTTGGTGCTTATTAAAACAAAATCATGGCCTTGAAGATTAATCTTTTGTTCTAAATCGGCCTTATTTACTACCATTATATATGTTTTATCTTTTAAATAACTTAATATTTCTTCATCTTCTTTAGTAAACTTATTACTTCCATCAAGTAGGAAAATAATAAGATCTGCTTTATTTATCGCATCAAGTGATTTTTCTACACCAATTTTTTCTACTACATCGGCAGTTTTTCTAATCCCTGCTGTATCAATTAAATTTAAAGTAACGTTCTTTAATTGAATTTGAGCCTCAACAATATCTCTTGTAGTGCCAGGAATATCTGTAACAATCGCTTTTTGTTCATTTAAAAAGGTATTTAAAAGGCTGCTTTTACCTACATTAGGTTTCCCTACAATGACAGTATTTATACCATTTTTTAACATCTTAGCGCTTAATGATTCATCAAGCACTTTTTTTAACTGATCAATTACCTCGTTAATAACAGGCAAAATTTGTGTATTAGTCAATTCTTCTACATCATCATATTCAGGATAATCGATATTGACCGCAATATTAGCAATTACATCTAATAATTTTTGTCTTAAAGTTGTAACAAAACTATTAGTTTTACCGTTAAGAGCATAGGAAGCAATTTTTAAAGCTTCTTTATTTTCGGCACTAATTACATCCATTACAGCCTCAGCTTTAGTTAAATCAATTCGACCATTTAAAAACGCTCTTTTGGTAAATTCACCTGGGGTAGCAGGTCTTGTGCCATTTAGTACTAATAATTCATAGATTTGATTAGTAACAAACAATCCTCCATGACAATTAATTTCTACAACATCTTCACATGTATATGATTTAGGATGGCGAAAAACCGAAACTAATACTTCATCAATTATTTGTTTAGTAGTAGGATCAATAATATGACCGTAATTAATAGTATGACTTTTTACTTTCGTAAGATTGCATCCTTTAAAGACTTTATTAACGATTTCGATTGCTTTAATGCCACTTACTCTAATAATTGAAATAGCGCTTTGACTTTGGGCGGTTGCTATACCTATTATTGTGTCATCGAAATTATTCATATTGCACCTCTTTTTATATTTTTATTATATCATAAGCTATGCTTTTTTACTTACAAAAAACTTTCTTTTTGTTATTATAATTTAGTTTCCTAAATGTTGTAAACATTTTCAAAAGCAAATGCTTAATTATTAAAGTATAAAAAATATTATAATATAAGTGCTCTTTGTGATATTCCTACCATGATTACAAAGAGAATCCTTAATTTTTATTCAATTCTCGTTTCTTTTTAAAAGAAAATACTTACCATCTGCTTGTGGTAAGTATTTTCTTTTTTATTTTATTCTTGCTTATTTTTAGGTTCAATTACTAAATATCTTCTTGGTTCAACGCCTTCTGAATGAGTTGTTACATCTTTCCAATTTGCAAGTTTAGTGTGAATAACTTTTCTTTCATAAGCATTCATATATCTTAATTTAACTGGTATTTTAGTTTTTGCAACATCTCTTGCAATTCTAACTGCCATTTTTTCTAATTTATCATCACGATTTTTACGATAATCGCCAACATCTACTTTAACAATTAGACCATTTTCCGTTTCATGATCAAAATATTGATTGACAATTAATGATGTTAATTGTTGTAAAGCTGCTAATGTTTGAGAATTATGACCGATTAATACTGCGTTAGCGTCAGCCGTATTAATGTTGTATTCAACAACATTATCACGCATTCTTCTTTCGATAAGACCTTCGATTTGAGCTTCTTTTAAAAAGTTTTCAAGAAAATCCTTTCCTTTTTTGACCGGATTAGCATCAACCATAACTTGAACTTGAATTTCTTCTCTTTGGCCGACGTTTTCACTAATTACATCAAAATACATATCTTCTTTAGCAACACCTAATTCCTTGACAGCTAATTCTTCAATTTCTTCTAAGCTTTTGCCTATATACATTTTTTCTTTCATATTACTCTTCCTTTTTATAATTTTTTCTTAATTTTTTCTAAACGGTTGGCACTAGTTTTACTATTGATATACATTTGAGCCATTGAATATAAGTTACCAATACACCAATAAACACCAAGACCAGCCTTACTTGTAAAGACAAATAGTCCCATCATTAATATCATCATATACATCATAATCTTCATTGTGCTCTGTGAACTATTTTTAGTTTGTTCGTATGCTTGTCTACGATATGCTGGGATGTCAGCTTGCGATTCTTGTTGTGTTTTCTTTTGTCTTCTTTGGGAAAGCCATTGACTTAAAAATTGTGTTCCAACAACTATTATCATTAAAATAATAATTCCAATTAATTGACCTGTTCCGGCCGTTCTATCTTCAAATAAATCAAAATTAAATAATTTGGAATTTATTTCATTAGCCCAATTGTTTTGATAAATGGTGCCTTCATATGCAATTGTATAAGGAATTCTAGAAATTGCTCTAAAGATAGCCATGAAGATTGGGAACTGAATAATCGGCATTAAGCATCCACCAAGACCTATTTTATACTTTTTATATAATCTAGCCATTTCCATCTGCTGCATCTGCTTTGATCTTTCATCTTGTTTATTACCATACTTTTCTTGAATTTTACTTAATTCTGGTTGCATTAATTGCATTTTTAAAGACATATCGTTTGTTTTAGCGTAAATTGGCCATGCAATTGTACGAACAAGAATTGTAGCTAAAATCAATCCTATAATATATAAACCACCAAAAAGTTTTGATAAATGAACAATTAGCCATGCAATTGGAAAAACTAAAAGATTATTGAACAAATGACTAAAGAAGTCACCTGCTGTTTTGCCATGAAAAACGATTGGTTCAGTTTCTTGATTTTGCGTACGATCTTCTACTTTTAAACCAAAAGCACAAACAATATCGTTTAAATTTAAGTCTTTTAACTCTTCATCGGTTTTTTCATCTAAATTTTCTAAATATTTTTCTGTATCTTTGATTAATGAATTAGCATCACCATTTGATGCATCTGTACAACTTCGAACAAACGTTGCGGCCTTAACCCATTTACCATCAGGGCTTTCATCCGTATCAACTGATTTTTGTGCTTTATCAATTAATTTTTTGTAATCTTCAACATCACATTTTATAATAACTTCTCGATATTGGTATTTTTGTTTACCACCATTTGTTACAACATCGTAATTAGTATAATCTTCGATAAGCTTAATTGCTGCATCTTTTTTTATTTGAAGCTTTTCTGCCTCAGTTAATTCAACCTCAGAACCAGTTGCTTCTTTTTTAGCTTCTATTTCAGCTGATACTGCATCGTTTAGTTTTTTATTAACCCATTTAATTAGATTTAAATTTTCATCTTCTGATGCGGTTGCTGCATCTTCAGCGAATTTTGTTTTATATCCGTTGTTGCTACAACTACAAGATGTAATAAATATTAGTAAAAACAAAATACCTATTAGAAAAAATCTTTTATAATATTTTTTAATCACGCACTTTTCTCCTTTGTTTTTTTACTGATAAGTTTCATCAAAAAATCAACTTCTTTTTTTAGTTCTAAATAAACAGTCTTTTTCAATGCTGGTTTTATTACTACAACCAAGTTTAATTTTAAATATTCTTTCGTATAGTCTTGAAAAAGGCTTCGAGCAATTCTTTTTGCTTTGTTTCGTTCAAACGCTTTACCATATTTTTTTGAAACCGAAAAAGCAACTCTAATATTTTCTATAGAACTAATTTGATAATAAATAATAAAATTATTACCTATTACTTTGTTTTTAGCATTTACAATTGAAGCAATTTCTTGATTCTTTTTTATTCGATATTTTTTTTTCATACACTACCTCAATAAAAAATAAATGACCACTCTAGTTATTGACTGAAGTGGTCGAAGTATTTTATATTAAATTATGCTGTTAATACAGCTCTACCTTTAGAACGTCTACGTGCTAATACTTTTCTTCCGCCTACTGTAGCCATACGAGCACGGAAACCATGAGTTTTACTATGTTTACGTTTGTTAGGTTGGTATGTTCTTTTCATATGAGCACCTCCTATTAAAAACCATGCTTTTTTATTGTACTATAATAATCACTTTTTGTCAAGTAATAATACTTTTATTTTTTTATAGTTCATCTACTGTTACATAATATAACATATTATATTCAAAAGGTTTTTTTAATAATTTAGTTTTATTACCATTTGTACCATTATCTATTTTTAATTCCGCATAAATATAAAAACTTTCAAGATTTAATGATTCATCAATTTCTAAATCATAAATAGATAAATTACGATGTCTTGAATAAAATCCATATAAAGAATAAACTTTTACATAATTAGAAAAATCTTCATCTTTATTAGTTATTTTAGCATAAATTTCTAATTTTATATCAACAATTTCTGGATTAACATCCCAAGCTTCTTTATCTTTTGGATTAGAAATTTCATGCTGCCTTAAATTAAATCCTTCTAAAACATCACTTGAATATTTAAATGCATCTAAATTATTACTATCCCATACACATTCAATTGAAAATTCATCTTTTTGTACTTCTTTAATTGTACTTTCACTTTCTGCTAAATCTTTAGTTATTCTTATTTTGATCGGATCTTCTTTATAATCAATGTAACTTCCTTTAACTTCTCTTTTTTCAGCTTTTTTGAATTTTTTATTTAAATTAAAATCTAATGTTGAAGTTCTATAAGCAAAAGAATGTTCTGTTTCTTTTGTGGTATATGTTACAAGAATAAAAAATTCAATTGGAGATTCATCTAACAACGTGCTTTCATCTATTTCTTCACCATTTGGACCATGACTATGTCTATTTATAAATTCTTTTGAAGCAAACGAAGTAGCAGATGTTAAACTATGCATTGTAGAACCAGTCATTGATTTGGTATAAGATGAGTAATCAAAATAAGTATAATTGTTTTTATTTTTTCCAGCAACATAAATTCTAATATTATCTATATCATCATTTTCTTGATTTCTAACAAGTAATATTTGTAAATCATAAACTGATTTCTCATGTTCACCTTCAGTTTTAGTACTTGAACTTCCTGTTTGTAAAGTTGATTGTCTTTTTTCAACTTCTCTAAGTATTACTCCTATGTGTTCATCATAAGGAGTGCTGCTATAACTTTCAAATCTTTTATCTTTGGTTCTACCAAAAATTAATAATATTAAACCGAATAATACGATTGTGAAAGCAATAATTATAATTATTTTTATTTTTGTTGGTAATGCTTTATTATTCATAATCCACCTCATTATTTTTTATTATACCATATTCTTTAGTTTTTTTGCAAGTTAAATAACAAAAACATCTGTTTTTTTTATCCACATGATAATCATGTTGATAATTTGTTGAAATATTAGACGTTTTTTATGTGGATAAAATGTTGATAACTGTGTGGAAAAGAAATTTAACTATCTACTTTTATTTTTTAGCAATTTATGATATGATATTTCAGAGGTGATTATATGGAACAAGCGTATTCTTTACTAAACAAAGTAAAAGAAGAATTAAAAAATAAATTTCCAGAAGCACAATATACAACTAATTTTGAAAATCTTAACGAAATATATGAAGTAAAAAACAATTCAATTTATTTAATTGTCACCAATCCTTTTGATAAATTTCGCTTAGAGCGACTTTATTTAAATGATATGAATAGTGTTTTGAATACTTTTACAACCGAACCTATGCAATTTAAACTTATTTTACCAAAAGAAGCAGATGATTTAGATAAAGCTAAAAGTAATGCTTCTTATCAAAACGCTAATCCAATTGAAAAAACAATAGGTCAACGCGTATTAAGACCAGAATATACTTTTAATAATTTTGTTATAGGTGAAGCAAATCGTGAGGCTTTTACGTTCGCTGTAAAGGTTGCTCAAAATCCTAATATTTACAACCCTTTTTTCATCTTTGGTGATGTTGGGCTTGGGAAAACTCATTTAATGATGGCTATTGGTCATTACATTCGAGAAAATGATTTAAAAACTAATATTGTTTATACTACAGCTCAACAATTTGTGGAAGATTATTTTAAATCAAAAAACAAAAATCAAAAATCAACTGATGCTTCCTTACGATTTGATGAATATTATCGAAGCGCTGATGTTTTACTAGTTGATGATATTCAATATTTAGCTGATCGTCAAGGATCTCAAGATGAATTTTTTAAATTATTTGAGTATTTAAATGAAAATAAAAAGCAAATAATTGTTACTTCTGATCGAAATGCCAGTAAATTAGACATTATGGATCGTTTAAAATCTCGTTTTACTTGGGGGATTCAAGTAGATGTTAGAAAACCTAATCAAGATTTACGAAAAGCTATTTTAAAAAAGAAATTAGCTACGCTTATCGAAAATCCCGATGTTGTTTCTGATGATGTTTTGGATTATATTGCTTGTAATTTTGAAGAAAATGTCCGTGAACTTGAAGGTGCTCTTCGTCGATTTATTAGTTATTGTGTAGCATTTAACTTTGAATATACAGTTGAAAATGCCAAAATAGCCCTTGAATCTATTATGCCTTCAGCCAATACGTTTTCAGATTCTATCAAGCAAAATGCAGAAAATGTCAAAAATGCTGTTGCTTCATATTTTAATATTACCGTTAAAGATTTGGTTGGAGCATCTAGAAAGCAAGATATTGTGTACGCAAGAAGTGTTGCTATTTATCTTTTAAGAACAAAATATAATATTGCTTTAAAAAAGATTGGCGAATTTTTAGGTGACCGTGATCACGCAACAGTTGCTCATGCAATTGATAAAATTGAAGATGAAGTAAAAAAAGATGACTTTGTAAAACAAGATGTTAATAATCTAATTGCTAAACTTGATAAATAATTTTTCTTTATAATATAAGGACTAGAAAAGCTTAGTTTTAAAAAGTTATCCACTTATCCACACTACTAATAATAATAAATAAATAAAAAATAAATAATTAACAAAGAGGTCAAAAATATGAAATTTATAATAAATCGTGAATTACTTTTAGAAACACTTCAACACGTTTCTAAAGGCTTATCGCAAAAAACTCCAATGCCTATTTTAACAGGTGTTAAAATTGTAGTTACTGATGATGATATTACTTTTGTTGCAACAAATAAAGAAATTGCTGTACAAGTTAAATTAGAAAGAAACGAAAAGGTACGATTATACGAAGCCGGCGATTGTGTTGTTCCTGGTAAATACTTTTGTGAAATTGCAAAGAAGGTTGAAGGTAAAGATGTTGACTTTACACTCTTTGAAAAAAATTCAATAAAAATTATTTCTGATAAATCAGACTTTACTTTAGTAGCTTACGAAAAAGATGATTATCCAAAAACTAATTTTGTAGCTTCTTCAGAGCCAATCATAATCGATAGCAAAGAATTAAAACAAATCGTTAAAGAAACAAGTTTTGCATGTGCAACTTCAGAAACTCGAATCGTTTTAACAGGATTAAATTTTAAAGCCAAAAATGGGCTCTTAGAGGTCACGGCAACCGATAGTTTCAGAATTGCTAAGAAGATTTCTAAAATCGCAAAAGAGGCCGAAATTATGGCTAATATTCCAAGCAAGTCTTTGGACGAATTTAGCAAGATTTTAGGCGATGAATCAACCCTTATAAAGATGTATTTAGAAAATAGCAAAGTCACTTTTGAATACAAAAATATTGTTTTTGTTTCAAGATTAATTGAAGGTAATTATCCAGACACTTCTCACTTGATTCCGAAAGAATTTTTATTTAGTGCTGAATTTAACCGAAACGAGCTAATAAATGCAGTAGATCGAACTTCATTATTTAGTAATTTAGAGAATTTAAGCATTGTAAAATTCGTCTTTTCAGGTGATAACAAAGCTGAAATTTCATCAAATTCTTCAGAAATCGGTAAAGTTGTAGAAGAAATTTCTATAGTTAATCAAACAGAAGCAGTTAATTTTCAAGTAGCTTTCAGTTCAAAGAACCTTTTAGATGCTTTAAGAGCTTTTGAAAATGAAACGATAATGTTTAATTTTACCGGTGAAATCAAACCTGCTTTAATAAAAGATAAAGAAAACGACAGTTTAACTCAATTGTTACTTCCTGTAAGAGTTTATTAAAAAAAACCAACAAAAAAAGCACAAATTTGTGCTTTTTTTGTCTTTTTTAGTCTAAATTTATCTCTTTAAAGATAGAAATTAGGTCTTTTTTTATCTCGTCGAAGTTCTTTTGATGAAATCTATCCTTCATTGGCTGATTATCAAAGATTGAAATACCTTCAGTTTGAATATTTTTGATTTCGGCTTTATCCTTAACTGGAGTGGTAATTATAGCGTTTGGAGTGAGCATTTTTGCTTGATCTTTTAAGTCTTTCAAACACTTTATCGGAGCACGTCTTCCTTTGATGTATCCGACCGGTACAACGTACTTAATTTTGGCCAAATCGATGTCAGTATCAACAAAATATTGAATTGTATTCGAAAAACCTTGCAATCCAAGCGTGTCTAAGCCGACAACAATTAAAATTGATTGACTGATGTCAAGTAAAATTTCGCTCAATCTGCTGCTTGAAGGCGGAAAATCAATAAAAATATAGTCAAAATATTGGTTAAAACTCTCAATAATTTGCCTTAAATGCTTTTCTTCAGACCTTTTTAGCGTCAAATTCAAAGAAAGTCTGTCTGTATTTAAGGTTTTCATTAAATACATATTTATTCTTGCTTCAAAAGTGATGTCTTGAGGCTGTTTTTCACCTACAAGTAAATGTTCGAAAAAATCATCGTCACGATCATTAACAAAATTGTCAACGCCGAAAATTTTAAAAATACTATTTTGATCATCAGCGCTAATAACTAAAACTGTTTTTCCTTGCGTTGCATGATAATGTGCAAGATAACCAAGGAATGTAGTCTTGCCTACACCACCCTTTTTACAGAATGCTGAAATAATTGGCATTATCTAACACCTTCTCTCTCTAATTTTTCTCTACAAGCATCCTCTACAAATTTAGCAAACATAATTCCACGTGTTGCACAAGCGATTTTTATTTGTCTTCTTAGTGTTACATCCATTGTTGAAGTATACTTTTCTCTATTTAAATCATCTGGTTGATAATATTGTTGTCTTTGTGAAGTTCTAACAGGTCTTTGAACAGGTTGTTGACGAATTTGTGTTCTAACAACCGGTTTAGGTTCCTCATAAACTGGTGTTTCTTGAAAATTTTCTACTTCCTCATTAACAACTTCTTGTTTTTCTTCCTCTTCGACTACTTTTATCGTGTCAAAAGGATTTCTTCTTTTAATTGGTTGATTATTCATTTCGTTACCTCCTAACTTACAACAATAGTATACCACACCCTTAAAAAACCCGCAAATTATTTGCAATATTTATTTACATAACTATTTAAATATAACCATAAATACATTTTTAATCAGGTTTTAAAAAAATAGTCAAAAATAGTTCAAACCAAAAAAATTAAAAAAATGAATTCCAAAAAACAAGTTAGATTGAAAAATGAGCCCAAAAAACAAGGCAAAAATTAATTTTTCAAAAAAAGTTTGAAAATTATTCGTCCCCCGGGGGTCAAAATCAAAAAAATGGCGTTTTTTCGAAGAGGTCAAAAACACGAAAAATTCGACACATTTTCGAATTCTAAAAAGCTTGTGTAACAAACCATAAATAAATAAAACCATATAGATAAACAGCAAACCAAATTAAAGCACGTTTTAAAAAGTTTTTACTCTAAAACTTTTAATTTTTAAAATAAAAATAACTACTAATTTACATTTAATTTAAAACTTTTAAATTTGATAGTAAAATAAAAAACATATAAAAACTTTTAAATTAAAAATAAAAATTGCAAAATTGTTTAAAAAAACAAACTTTTAAATTTTAACTTAAAACTATTTTTATCTATAAACTTTTATATTAAAATAATATTTTTTGAAATTAAATATTTATTTTAATATAAAAATACTTAAATAAATTTTAAAATAAAAGTAATTGTATTTATTTTAAAAGTAAAAAATACAAAAATCGTTAGCCGTAAATATTGTTTTACATATAAAAATATAAAAACAATTATGTATTTTATTAATGGTTTTAAAATAAAAATATATTTTATAAATAATTAAATATAAACATATAAAAGTAAATATTTATAACAATAAACCAATATATACATAAATAAATATACAAAAATACATAAAAGAATAAATAAATATATATTTATATTATTAATTAAATAATTAAATACAAAAATAAATATTGTATTATTTATAAGAATACAAAAATAAATATTTTTATATTCTTATAAATAATTATATAAAACTTATAAATTAAAAGTATTAAAAAAAACGACGTTTTTTATAAAAAAAATTAAATTTTAACCTTTTGATTTTAAAGTTTTAAATCGATTTAAAACTTTTATTTTTTACTATATATATAAAATAAGGAATATACATAAATACATAAAAATTAGGGTTTTTTGCGGTTTAAACTAGCAAACGTCGATTTTTTAATAGGAAAAAATCGAAAAACAATAAACATTAAAAAAGGTTAAAAAAAGAGGCTTAAAAAGTGATTTTTTTTAGGTTTTAAAAAAGTTAAAAATTAGTGGTCAAAATTATTGAAAAAAGATAAAAAATATGGTATAATTAAGATATTAAAAGAGGTGCTTTATGACTGTTGTAAAAATTACCACAAATTCAATAAAATTAGGGCAATTCCTAAAGTTTATTGGGGAAGTTTCAATGGGTGGCGAAGTAAAAGATTTTATTGAAAATTCGAGCATAAAAGTTAATCAAAACGAGGAAAAACAACGTGGAAAAAAGCTTTTTCCGGGTGATTTGGTTGAAATTAATGGAAAAAAGTTCGTTATTGAGGTTGAATAATGGTTCTAAAAAGTCTTAAAATGTTTAATTTTAGGCGTTTTGGCACTAAATACATTGGTTTTTCTGATTCACTCAATATTCTTATTGGAAAGAATGCAACAGGTAAGACTAGCGTATTAGAAGGAATTTACTATTTAGCTCTTACAAAAAGCTTTAAAACAAGTGATGATCTCGGTGTTATAAAGGAAAACGAATCAGAAATGTCGGTAATTGGCGAGGTTTGCAAAAGTGAAAGTTGCGATTCTTATAAAATTATTAAAACCGCAAAAGGTAAAGCTATTGCCAGAAACGATTACAAATTTAAAAAAATTAGTGATTACTTAGGTGAGATCCTTGTAGTTGCTTTTACTAATTTTGATATTATAAATTTAGTTGGATCGCCTAAAGATAGAAGGAAAATAATAGAGCCGATAATTTGCCAAATTTCGAAGTTTTACACAGACGAGTGTAATTATTACAAAAAACTTTTAAACGATAGAAATACCCTTTTAAAAAGGCTGACGTTTGAAAAAAAAGAGAGTCTAACAAATGTATTAAAAGTAATAGATTTACAACTAGTTGCTAGCGCCCAAAAAATAATTTCTTTTAGAAAAAAATTTATTGATAAAGTAAATTTAAAATTGAATGATTTTTATAAAAAAATAGCAGGAGCCAAAGAGGATTTAAAAATCGAATATTTGCCTTCTGCAACTTCTGACGAAATGGGAAATAAATTAGCTAACGCTCTTTCAAAAGATTTAAAAAAAGGCACCACTTCCGTAGGGCCTCACAGGGATGATTATGTTTTTATTATTAATAATAAAAACATTACTTTATATGGTTCTCAAGGCCAACAAAGAAGTGCTTTGATTGCAACAAAACTTACCTTTCTTGACCTTTTAAAAGAGGATAAAAAAGAAAATCCCATCTTGTTATTAGATGATGTTTTAAGTGAATTAGATAGAAGTAGGCAAAATAATTTGTTTGAAGCGATTGATGGAAATATTCAAACTTTTGTTTCAACCTCAACTATTTCAGAATTAGATAAAAAAATAATTGATAAAGCAAAAATTATTAATTTAGAAGAGGAGATGTAATAATGGATGAGAAGGATTTAACTACAATAGAAGCCGAAAAAAATTATGATTCGGGCAGTATTCAGGTTCTTGAAGGCTTAGAAGCTGTTAGAAAAAGACCGGGTATGTACATCGGTTCAACCGGGCCCAGAGGACTTCATCATTTAGTTTGGGAAATCGTTGATAATTCAGTCGATGAAGCATTAGCGGGCTTTTGTAATCAAATAGATGTGGAAATTAGTGTGGATAACTTGGGGGATAACGTGATAACAGTTGTGGATAACGGACGTGGTATGCCAACTGATATTCATCCTAAAACTCATGTTAGTGCTACGGAAACAATTTTTACTGTTCTTCATGCAGGTGGAAAATTTGATAACAATAGCTATAAAGTATCTGGAGGCCTTCATGGTGTAGGTGCCTCAGTTGTTAATGCCTTAAGCCAGTGGCTTGAAGTTTACGTAAGAAGAAATGGTAATATTTACAAACAACGCTTTGAAAAAGGCCATCCTGTTACAACTCTTGACATAATTGGCACTACTGATCAAACCGGAACAACGGTTAAATTTGTGCCTGATAAAGAAATATTTAAAGAATCAACTACCTTTGATTATGAAACTTTAAGGCAAAGAATTCAAGAATTAGCTTTTTTGAATAAAGGTTTAAAGTTAACAATTAAAGATACGCGTAATCCAAATAATATTAAATCAGGAGAATATCATTATGAAGGTGGTATTAGAGAGTATGTTACTTTTTTAAATAAAGGTAAAACTCCACTTCATAACGATGTAATTGTCGTAGAAGAAGAAATAGAAGATACTTTAATTGAAATTGCTTTTCAATATACAGAAGATTTTAGCTGTATTATTAAATCTTTCACAAATAATATTATAAATACTGAAGGTGGAACGCACGAAGAAGGTTTCAGAAACAGTTTAACAAGAATTCTTAATAACTATGGTAAAAATGCTAACATCTTTAAAAAAGATGAAAGTTTATCAGGTGATGATGTTAGAGAAGGTCTTACCGCAATTGTTTCTTGTAAAATTAGTGATCCACAATTTGAAGGACAAACTAAGACTAAACTTGGTAATACCGAAGTAAGGAGAATCGTATCCCAAGCAATGACGGATAAGTTTGAAGCATATTTGTTGGAAAATCCAACAAATGCTAAAACAATTGTTGAAAAATCGCTTTTAGCATTACGTGCGCGTTTGGCGGCTAAAAAGGCCAGAGAAGCAACTAGAAGAAAAGGCCCCTTAGATTCACTTGGGTTTGCCTCAAAACTCTCAGATTGCCGCACAAAAGACCCTCAGCTTGCGGAAATGTACATCGTCGAAGGAGATTCTGCCGGTGGATCAGCTAAACTTGGTCGAGAAAGTTATTATCAAGCGATTCTTCCTTTACGAGGAAAAGTATTAAATGTTGAAAAAGCTGCCATGTCGAGAGCTTTAAGTAATAAAGAAATTTTATCAATGATTCAAGCAATCGGAACTGGAATTGGTGATGAATTCCAAATTGAAAACGCGAGATATCATAAAATCGTTATTATGACCGATGCCGATGTCGATGGTGCTCATATTAGAACATTACTACTTACTTTCTTTTATCGCTTTATGCGACCTATTATTGAAAAAGGGTATGTTTATATTGCACAGCCACCACTATATAAGATTCAACAAGGTAAAAAAATTGAATATGCATATAGTGATGAAGAATTAAATCTTAAATTAAGTGAAATAACTGGTAAAAGAGATATTCAACGTTATAAAGGACTAGGTGAAATGAATGCAGATCAATTATGGGAAACAACAATGGATCCGAAAAAAAGAATTCTTTTACAAGTTACTTTAAGTGATGGCGAAAAAGCAGATGAAGTATTTTCCATGTTAATGGGTGAAGATGTTGAACCAAGAAGAAAGTTTATTGAAGAAAATGCTGTATTTGTTCAAAATTTGGATATTTAGGAGGTTTATATGCCTGAAAAAGACAATCAAATAGATGATGAATTAAACGAAGAATTAGATGATGAACTTGATCAAGATGACGAAAATGACACTAATGAATCAGAAAATAATCCTGATGTTGATCCTGAATTAACCAAAATAGATCAAAACCTCTTAGATGAAAATGGCGAATATGATAAAGTACAACCTGTCAATTTATCAGATGAAATGCAAAATTCATTCTTAAGCTATGCTATGAGTGTTATTGTTTCAAGAGCATTACCAGATGTAAGAGATGGTATGAAGCCGGTTCATCGAAGAATCCTTTATGCGATGAACGAACTAGGTGTTTATAGTGATAGGCCCCATAAAAAATCAGCTCGTATCGTCGGTGATGTTATTGGTAAGTATCATCCACATGGTGATACAGCAGTATATGAGGCTATGGTTAGAATGGCGCAAGATTTTAGTTATCGTTATCCTCTAGTTGATGGACACGGTAATTTTGGTTCTGTTGATGGTGACCCAGCTGCCGCAATGCGTTATACAGAAGCAAGAATGAGTAAATTTGCGAGTGAAATGCTTCGTGATTTAAACAAAAATACGGTTGATTTTATTGATAACTATGATGGAACTGAAAAAGAACCTACTATTTTGCCCGCAAGATTTCCAAGCCTTTTAGTTAATGGTGCATCAGGTATTGCTGTAGGTATGGCAACAAGTATTCCTACACATAATTTAACCGAGGTTATTAATGGTACTTTAGCTCTTATTGAAAATCCTGATATTACAGTTGAAAAATTAATGGAACATATTCCTGCACCTGATTTCCCAACTGGCGCAACCATTATGGGGCTTAGTAGTGTAAAAACAGCTTATCAAACTGGTATGGGGGCAGTAACTGTTCGTGCTAAAGTTAATATTGTTAATTTACAAAATGGCAAAAAAGAAATTGTTGTAACTGAAATTCCTTATCAAGTAAGTAAAACTAAACTAATCGAAAGAATTGCTGAACTTGTTAAAGATAAAATAATTGATGGTATTACTGATTTAAGAGATGAATCAAACCGTAAAGGTATGAGAATAATTATTGAATTAAGACGTGATGCTAATGTAAATGTAATATTAAATAATTTATATAAACATACGCAAATGCAAACGACTTATAGTATCAATATGATTGCCTTAGATCATGGTCAACCTAAAGTTTTAAATTTAAAACAAATCTTAGAGTGCTATGTTAAACACCAAATAGAAGTTGTTACAAGAAGAACTCAATATGATTTAGATAAAGCTAAAGCAAGATATCATATTGTTGAAGGTTTATTAATTGCCCTTGCTAATATCGATGAAGTTGTTGCAACAATTAAAGCATCAAAAACGACTGATGAGGCTATTAGTGAACTTGTTCGTAAGTTTTTATTAACAGAAATTCAAGCTAAAGCAATTCTTGATATGAGGCTTCAACGTCTAACAGGTCTTGAAATTGAAAAACTAGAACAAGAAAAGAAAGAATTAGAAGATATTGTTGAATATTTAGAAAGTATTCTTGCAGATCATAATAAATTAATGGATGTAATTGTTTCAGAACTTGTTGAAATTCAAAGAAAATATGGTGATGATAGACGTTCAGATATTGATTTAAGTGAAGATCTAGAAGTTGAAGATGCTGATTTAATACCAGAAGAAGATGTAATTATTACAATCACAAATCGTGGATACATTAAACGAATGACAGTTGATACATACCGTGCTCAAAGAAGAGGTGGTAAAGGTATAACTGGTAGCAAAATGCAAGAAGACGATTTTATCGAAAAAGTTATTTATACTTCGACCCATGATAATCTTCTTTTCTTTAGTAATTTTGGTCAAGTTTACTTATTAAAAGCCTTCCAAATTCCGGCCGCAAGCCGAACTTCTAAAGGTCTTCCAATTGTTAATTTACTAAAATTTACCGAAGGCGAGCGCTTAGCTGCTGTTATTAATGTTAAATCACTTGAAGAACCAGGCTATTTGATCTTTGGTACAAAAAACGGAGTTATCAAAAAGACCGAATTAATTCAATATAAAAATATTCGTAGCACCGGTATTAGAGCTTTAATTCTTAATGAAGGTGATGAATTAATTGGTGTATCACGAACAAATGGTGCTCAAGATGTTATCTTTGGTGCATCAAATGGTAAAGCTGCTTGCTTTAATGAAGCAACTGTTCGTGCTACTAATCGCGCCGCAAGCGGTGTTAAAGGTATTAGAGTTGCAGAAGGCGAAAAAGCAATTGGCCTTGTCGTAGTTAACGGCGATGAAGATGAAATTACCGTTGTAACAGAAAATGGTTTCGGTAAAAGAACACCAACTAGTGACTTTAAGATTAAAGGAAGAAACGGTAAAGGTGTTAAATATATGAATATTACCGAAAAGAGTGGTCGTCCTGTTAGCCTTGCTTTATCAACTAAAGATGATGATTTAATGATTATTACAGATAAAGGAATGGTTATTAGAACATATTTAGCCGATGTATCTTTAATTGGTCGAGATACACAAGGTGTTAAATTAATTAAATTAAATGAAGGTCATCTTGTTTCAGCGATTGCGGTTGTGCCTCATCAAGAAGAAGTTGAAGAAGAAGATGTAGTAGTTGAAGAAAAGATGAGTGAAAAATTAGCTCATTTAGATAGCCTAATCGAAGATGAAGAAGGCGAAAATAATAGTGAAGATTTAGTTGAAAACGAAGATGATGACGATTTATCAGAAGAATAATTTTTGGATTTCTTGACAAAATAAAATAAACAACTATAATAATAGTTGAAATCCGATGAATTGGACTAGTAACTAAAAATAATATTTTAGAGACTTGATGGTTGGTGTAAATCAAGATATTAATTTAGTGAATCTACCAAGGAGGAAAAGCCAAAAAATACTTTCGGTCGAAGCCGTTATCCTTCACTAAAGCGAGAGCATGCTCTAATCAGGGTGGCACCGCGGACTTTAAAAATGGTTCGTCCCTGTTACAAAAGAAAAAAATCCTTTGTAACAGGGATTTTTATATGGAAAGGAAGATAAAAAATGTTAGATATTAAATTAATTAGAGATGATGTTGAAGAAGTTATTAGACGTCTTAATACAAGAGGTGGCGATTTTTCATACTTAAGAGATGTCAAAGCAATGGATGAGAAAAAAAGAGCCGCTAAAAGTCATGTAGAAGAGTTGAAAAACGAAAAGAATCAAAAAAGTAAACTAATAGGTGAATACAAAAGAAACAAACAAGATGCCTCAAAAATCTTAAATGAAGTTAATAAAATTAACGAACAAATCGCTTTACTAGATGATGAGGTGCAAAAATTAGATGAAGAAATTAAATATTATATGCTTAGAACTCCTAATCTTGTTAGTCTAACAACAAAGGTTGGTAAAGATGAAACAGAAAATCGCGAAATAAGACGCTTTAAAGAACCAACAAAGTTTAATTTTGTTCCTAAAGATCATGTAGCTTTAGCTGAAAAATTAGGTATTTTAGACTTTGATCGTGCTGCTAAAATTACTGGTGCTCGTTTTGTTATTTATAAAGGCTTAGGTGCACGACTTGAAAGAGCCTTAATTAGCTTTATGATGGATTTACATTCAAATGAGCATGGTTATACAGAGGTTATGCCCCCTTATATTGTTAATGGTGCTAGTATGCTTGGAACAGGACAATTTCCTAAATTTAAAGATGATGCTTATAAAGTTAGTGCCGGACAAGCCGATGATGGTGATTGGTATTTAAACCCAACCGCTGAGGTTCCAACAATTAATATGTATCGTGATGAAATCATTGATGGCGATTTATTACCACTTAAATTTTGTTCATATACCACAGCTTTTAGAGCAGAAGCAGGATCAGCTGGTAGAGATACTAGAGGTATTTTAAGACAACATCAATTTAATAAAGTTGAATTAATTAAATTTACTAAACCAGAAGATTCATATGATGAACTTGAAAAAATGCTTTTAAACTCAGAAGAAGTTTTAAAAAGACTTGATATTCCTTATCATGTAGTTGAACTTTGTACGGGTGATATGGGCTTTGGAATGGCCAAAACTTATGATATTGAAGTATGGCTTCCTGGCCAGAACTGTTATCGTGAAATTGGTTCAATTAGTAACGCGGAAGATTTCCAAGCAAGAAGAGCCAATATTCGTTTTAGAAGAACCAAAGATAGTAAAACTGAACTTGTTCATACTTTAAATGGTTCAGGGCTTGCGGTAGGAAGAACGGTTATTGCTATTTTAGAAAATTATCAACAAGAAGATGGTTCAATTAAAATTCCTGATGTTTTAGTGCCTTATATGGGTGTTAAAGAAATTAGATAATAAAAAAAATTAGTTCTTAAGATTTTAAGAACTAATTTTTTTATAAAGTTCATCTAGTTTTGCAAAATCAGGTTCATGCTCTACTTGATGAAAATCAATTTCATCATTGCCATAACGTGGTAATACATGTAAATGAAAATGCATTACTGTTTGCCCCGCAAGACTACCAGAGTTATTTAATAAATTAATATTAGTAACACCTAATTTTTCTTTTAAAAGATTAGATACTTTTACAGCAGCATTTAAAACTGCTGATGTGAATGGTTCTTCTAAAGCAAAAACGTCTTGAAGATGTTTTTTTGGAACAATTAAAGTATGACCCTTAGTTGCTTGAGAAATATCTAAGAAACATTTAACATATTCATCTTCATAAATGGTATATGAAGGAATTTCGTTATTAATAATTTTACAAAATACACACATATTTTTACCTCCGTGATAAAAATATTGTATCATAAAATAATTAATTAGTAAAGACTTTAAGCAAATGGATATTCATATTCGATATCTTCATCAAAACTAACATAAGATAAATAAATTCTAAGTAGTAAATAAGTTACATTAGTTTGATTATCTTTAATTAAAATATGATCGCGACCTGCCCCCACTAATTCACCTTTAAATATTTTAGAACCCCATTGACTATTTTCAAAATTCATATAAATAGTAGCGGTTTTACCTAAATTAAGCCGTAAAATATTTTCAATATAGGAATTTTCGAATCCTCTAAAGGCTTGTTGATTAGGGTAATTCATCGCCATTGCCCCAAACTGATTACAACCATTTTGGGGTGGAAATTGGTTGTAAGGATAATAAGGAAATTGATAATTAATTGTCATATAGCTCCTTTCATGTACACTACATTATATAAACAAGAATAAATTTTATACATAACAATTTTCACTTTCAACAGGACTATAAAAACAATGTGATTTATAGCGCCCACTATTCCACTGGCCCCACCATTTAGCCATACAATCTTCCTCATTTGCGTTATAAAACCATAAAGCTAAAGATGCAGGATGAAATTTTTCACCTTTTAAAACTCTTTTGGCAAGATTAATATCTTTTTGCCTTGGTGCTTCATAAAAATATGAATAAAGCGTAGATTCAAAGCCACCAGGATGTTGATAAATCATTTGTTCAATAGATGTAATGTTTTTAAAATCTAAACAATTAGCTAAAACGCGATTAACCCCAACATTACCCACCATGAGCATTCCTAAATCACCTTCACTTTCGGCTTCTGCTCGCATTAAGCGGGCTAGTAATTTTAATTCTTGATTATTATAAGAAATAATTGACATATCTATCACCCATGAATAGTTTATGAAAAAATAGATAAAAATATAATTAATTGCAAAAAAAAACAAGATAGTATATAATAAATCATAAATAATAAAGTAAAAAGATAATAAAAAACTCATAGTTGTAAATAAATACACAACGAGTGAAAAAAAACTTGTCACCTAAAGAAAACTATTAAGATGACTAATAAGTTGAAAATTATTTATTAATATGTTAAAATAATGCGTCTTAGTTAAAAAGCAATTTCTATTTTATTCATATAATAAATAATTTAATAAGTTTGTTAGAACAAGCAATAGAATAGGCGCAGCAAGTTGAGAGAGGTCTTGTTGCTTTTTCTTTTAAAAAAGATTTACTTTAAGTAATTTTTTTATTAGTATCTAAACCATTATCACAAAGATAGATTTGAGAATTTATATTTATAATAATAAATAAAAAATATATTTATGTATTATTCAAATTGTTTATTTAATATTTTATTTTAATGATAATAATTATAGGAGGTAGAGCACATGAAAAGTAAAAAGTATACTTATATTAGTTTGTTTAGTAGTGCAGGTATTGGGTGCTATGGCTTTAAAATGGAAAATTTTGAATGTGTTGCTACTAATGAACTTATAGAAAGAAGACTAAATATTCAAAGAGTCAATCATAAATGTAAATATGAATCTGGCTATATATGTGGAGATATAACTTTAGATGATACAAAAAATAAATTATTTAATGAAATAAAGTTTTGGAGTAAAAAAGAAAATATTGATAATATAGATGTTGTAATTGCAACACCACCTTGTCAAGGTATGTCAGTAGCTAATTTAAAAAAGAATAATGAAATTAATAGAAATTCGCTTGTTATAGAATCTATTAAAATTATTAAAAAAATTAGACCTAAAATTTTTATATTTGAAAATGTATCGGCGTTTTTAAAAACAGCTTGTATTGATATGGACAATGAAATTAAATCAATTGAATTAGCGATAAATAATAATTTAGATAATGATTATGTAATAATGAATCGAGTAATTAATTTCAAAGATTATGGTTCAAATTCAAGCAGAACTAGAACACTTGTGATAGGTGTTAGGCTAGATTTAGAAGATTACATTTCTCCGATAGATTTGTTTCCAAAAAAAAGAAAAGAAAAAACTTTAAGGCAGGTTATTGGGAAATTAAAGCCATTAACCGAATTTGGTGAAATAAGTAGTGATGATATTTATCATTTTTTTAGAATATATCCCAAACATATGCGCTTTTGGATTCACGATTTAAAAGAGGGAGAATCTGCTTTTGATCAAAAAGATGATAATAAAAAACCACATACTATTGTAGATGGTAAAATTAAAATAAATATAAATAAAACTGGTGATAAATACAAAAGACAATATTGGGATAAGGTCGCTCCTTGTATTCATACAAGAAATGATCAACTGGCTAGTCAAAATACTATTCACCCATCTGACGATAGAGTCTTTAGTATTAGAGAATTAATGAATATAATGACCATTCCAAAATCTTTTAAATGGGTTGAATTAGATGAAAAAGAATTAAATAAATTGACTTTTGAAGAAAAAAGAAACTTTTTGAAAAAAGAAGAAATCAATATTCGTCAATCTATTGGTGAAGCAGTACCTACTGAAATATTTCATCAAATTGCAATCAATATAAAAGACAATTTAAATAGAAAAAATTATTCATTAAAAGAAATTAATAAATTAATTAAAGATAATGATTTATTGAATAATGGGAATCTAAATTATTTTATAAAATCAAATAAGGAAATATTATCTGTTACTACTTTATCCAAAATTGCAGAATTATCAAATGCTGAAAGGAATAACGAAGAGGCATTTTATACAAATAAAAAATTATTGAATTATATTTATAAAGAATTACCTAATATTAATAAAAAACGAATTAGAGTGCTTGAACCATCAGTTGGAGTAGGTAATTTTATACCATATATAATTGCAAAATATAGTTATGCCGAAGAATTGATAATTGATGTTGTTGACATAAATAATTATTCATTAAGTGTGTTAAAAGAATTATTAAAAATAATTGATATACCTGAAAATATAACCATAAATTATATATGCGATGATTATCTTTTGCATAATTTTGAAAATAGGTATGATGTTATAACTGGCAACCCACCATTTATGAAAATGCATTCTAGTAATAAATTGCTTAATAAATATAGAGAAAATTGTATCAATAATGAATCAAATAATACAGCCTCATATTTTTTAGAAAAATCCTTAATGATAGCAGATAATGTTGTTATGGTTATGCCTAAATTTTTGTTAAATACAAGCGAATATTCAATGACAAGAGATTATCTTTCTCATTTAAATATAAAATCTATAATCGATTTTGGTGAAAAAGGTTTTGAAGGAGTATTAATTGAAACCATATGTATAAATGTTAATACTTGTAACAAAATAGATAACACTAAAGTATTATCCATAACACTTAAACAAGAAATAAATCAAAAGCAAAAATATATTATTGATAAAAAATTGCCATATTGGATTATATATCGTAATAGTGAATTTGATAATTTATTTAGTAAAATGGATTTTGACTTATTTGATGTATTTAGAGATAGACAAATTACTAATAATAATAGTTCAAAAAGTAAAAAAGAAATATGGGTTATCAAATCACGAAATATAAATGACGATGCTACTGAAATAAAACATATAAAAAATTATGATCAATATGTTGATGAAAACGATATAAAAAATTATAATGTTTATGAATTTTTGAATGATAGCAATGTGTATATCACTCCTAATATGTCATATAAACCAAGAGTTTGTAGAAAACCTAACGGAACAATAGTAAATGGTTCTGTAGCAATATTAATACCTAAAAATAGTATTAGATTAACTCAAAATGATATGCTATTTTACTCAACTAATGAATATAGAAATTTCTATAAAATAGCAAGAAATTATCAAACTAGATCTTTGAACATTGATAAAACATCCGTATTCTTTTTTGGAAAATTGAAGGAGTCTTAATATGAATTGGTTAACAGAAGAACAGATTATAAATTTTATGACACACTATAATTATGATATCAGGGAAAATCATAATGCTAGATGGATTGATCAAAAATGTACTCCTGATGTTTTATGTATAATTGCAGATTGTATTTTAGAGTTTACTAATTCTAATCCACAACAAGAATTTTTTAGTTCACTTGACATTTGGCATAATAATTATACTGTACAAAATGTTGAATCAATTTTTAAAAAACCTAACCCAGATGAACAAAAAGCTAGAAATGAATATGATAAATTTTTTCAACAACCTATGGAAATGCTTGCAAATGCTGGTGTTTTGCAGAAGAAAAAAGATGGAAATAGAAATTACTATAAAATGTGGAATAAGGAACTTTTAGAATTTATATCTATAAGAGAAATGAATGCATTGAAATTTATAGAATTATATAATACAAAAGTATTAAAAGATAGTGGTATATATGAATATTTTGAAAATTTTTTCAATAATCCAACAAATAATACATATGAAAAAATGAAATATGAGTTTGGAAGATTTACAGTTTTTAATACACCAATTAATGGGAAAACAGAGTGTAATAGAATTTTTACAAAAGTTTTAAATCCTTTGGCTTTTATGAAAAATACATATGGTACTGAAAAAGGTAGAATGTCTAAAAATAAAATAACCAAAGATATGCTAATGTATAATAGAAATAATTTTAGAGATATTTATGTCAATAAGCCAAAGGAAATGACTAGAGCAGAATATTATTATTATTTGCAAGATAAACCTAATACTAATTTAATGAGATATCAATCTGCAAAGGCTAAAAAATTATTAAGAGCATTCAACGATACATTTAATAATGGAATGTCTGAAATAAAAGATGAGTTGGCAATCGGGCATGCAATCAATATGCATCACATATTTCCAGAAAACGAGTTTGAAGAAATTAGTGGATATGTAGAAAATTTAATTGCTTTAACCCCAAGTCAGCATTTGCAAAAAGCTCATCCGGATGGTAATACTCGAATTGTTGATAAGGGATTTCAACAAATATGCTTATTAGTAAAGGCTAGTAATATTGAAGAAAATATCAGATGTGGTAAAGAAGTAATTTATTCTTTTGATAATTTTACTTATGTTTTATCAGTTGGATTTGATAATGGTTCATATGAAGATGTAGAAAATATGAATTTTATGGAATTAATAAGACTAATAAATATGGAATATATTGCTTTTAATGAAAAATAAAAAATTTAGATAATTAAAAACTGGTTTTTTGCTAATTAAAATAAGTATAAATAATAAAGTTATATTTCATAAATATAGATAAATTTAAAAGATTTTTTAAATTGAAAAAACTGATATATTTTTTGTTAAAGTTTCTATATAATAAAATAATAACAAAAAATTTCTATATAAAATACTTTAAAACTTTGGAGGTGAACATTTATGAATATATGGCATGATATGGATCAAGAAAGAATTAAAAATGATGATTTTTTTGCTGTCGTAGAAATTAGTAAAGGTAGCAAAAACAAATATGAATTAGATAAAAAAACCGGGATGATTATGCTTGATCGTATTTTATATACATCTACGCATTATCCAGCAAATTATGGTTTTATCCCTTTGACTTACGCAAACGATTTAGACCCACTAGATGTTTTAGTTCTTTGTAGTGAACCATTAATTCCTTTTAGCCTTGTTAGATGTTACCCAATTGGTGTGATTAGAATGATTGATGGTAAATATGATGATGATAAAATAATTGCGGTGCCTTTTAATGATCCTAATATGAATCATTATAAAAAAATCGAAGATGTTCCCGAACATATTATTAATGAAATTCGTCATTTCTTTATGGTATATAAAAATTTAGAACATAAAAACACAACTATTTTTGAACTTGAATCAAAAGAAAAAGCTATCCGAATTATTCAAAACGCTTTAGATGAATATCAAAAGCAAAAAGAACAATTAATCCAAAGAAAACATTAGGTCATAAATCTAATGTTTTAAGCATATATATAGCAAATAGGTGAAGAAAATGATTTTATTAGATGGAAAACAATATAGTAAAAAACTCAAAGAAGCTTTAAAAATAAAAGCTACACAATTAATTGAAACAAATAAAGTAACACCCGGCCTTGCAATTGTGCTTGTTGGGAATAATCCAGCTAGCCAAATTTATGTAAGAAATAAAATAAAAGATGCTGCTTTTTGTAACATTTATGCCGAACTTTTCTTAGAAGATGAAAATATATCACAAGAAAAACTTGTCAAACTCGTTCAAAAACTTAACAAAGATGATCGGTTTCATGGCATTATTGTGCAACTTCCCTTACCTAAAGGGCTTGATGAACAAGCTATAATTGATACAATTGATGAGGCTAAAGATGTAGATGGCTTTGGAACTATTAATAAAGGTAAACTTTTTTGTGGGATGAAAGCTATGGAAAGTGCAACCCCTAAAGGCATTATTAAATTATTAGATGAATATAAAATTAATTTAACGGGCATGAATGCATGTGTTGTAGGAAGAAGTAACATTGTTGGTAAACCAATGGCACTAATGCTTCTTAATAAAAATGCAACAGTAACAATATGTCACTCTAAAACCAAAGATTTAGGAACTATTACAAAGCGTGCTGATTTGTTAATTGTCGCAGTTGGCAAAGACCGTTTCATCAAAGCCGATATGGTCAAAGAAGGAGCTGTGGTTGTTGATGTTGGAACCAATCGTATTGATGGTAAATTATATGGTGATGTAGATTTCGCGGAAGTTGCTCCTAAAACTTCTTATATAACACCAGTTCCAGGAGGGGTTGGTCCACTTACTATTTGCACGCTTTTAGAAAATACGCTTATTGCATATGAAAATATTTTAAAAACGAAAAAAGGTGAATAAAATGATTATCGTTGGACTTGGTAATATCGGTAAAGAATATGAAAAGACACATCATAATTTGGGCTTTATGGCGCTTGATACGATTGCCAAAAGTAATAAAATTGAATTTTTATTAGAAAAAAAATTCCAAGCATATATTGGAGAATACCAAAAAGATGGCGTTAAACATTTATTGGTTAAACCGACAACTTATATGAATAATTCAGGAATAGCTATAAAAGCTATTCTTGATTACTATAAAAAAGATTTAAGCGACCTTTTTGTTATCTATGATGAATTAGCACTTCCTTTAGGAAGTATTAGAATTCGTAAAAGTGGTAGTGCTGCCGGTCATAATGGGGTTAAATCAATCATCAAAGAATTACAAAGTGAAAATTTTGCCCGTCTTCGCATCGGAATTGCTAAAGAAAAAGAAATAGATACCATTACTTATGTATTATCAAAATTTTCTAAAAAAGAACAAGCTACCATTTCACTAACCCTTGATAAAATGCCTGGGATCATTGATGATTTATTAACTTATGGCATCGACTATATTATGAATCATTATAATGGTGAATAAAAATGGATTATTTAGATTTATTAAAATTAAAAGGGCATTACAAAGATGTTTTCAATCAATTAATTAATCTTGATAATAAAACTAAAAAGAACATTTATCTTTCTGAATGCGCAAGTAACGTCAGTAAAATGCTTGCAACGTTTTATTTTAATCAAACACATCAAAACATTATCTATGTAACCCAATCAATATATGAAGCATCGAAAGCTTATGAAGTCCTATCAGATATGGCTGGTAGTATGAATGTAAGCTTTTTTCCCGTTGAGGAGTTTATTTCAAGCGAAATGGTAGCAACAACTGATGCTTTTAGATTAGCAAGAATGCTAACAATTGCTAATATAACTAACGATATTCCTCAAATTATTGTTACAAATACTGAAGGTATCACAAGACAACTAATGGATAAACAAAATCTAAATGATGCTATTTTAAATTATCAAGTAAATGATGTCATTACAAGAGATCATTTAGTCGAAGAATTAGTGATTAGAGGTTATAAAAAAGTGACCATTACTTCTGTTAGTGGCACTTTTAGTGTGCGGGGAAGTTTAATTGATGTTTTTCCAATTAATGAAAATACGCCTATTAGAATCAATTTTTTTGATAACGAAATAGAAACAATTAAAAAAATTGATAGTGAAACCCAAATGTCAATTGAAAAAATTAATAGTGTTAAAATTTTTCCAGTATATGAAATTTTTTATCCCAAAGAAAAAATTAATGACATAAAACAAAAAATTCTTGATCATTTTCCTTTAAATGATAAAACAAATTTGGCTCTTGAAAACCTTGAAAATTATCAAAATTTAGAACAATTATATATATATCTACCACTAATTGTTAATCACTATCAACCATTTATTGAACTATTTAACGATCCTATTTGTATATATGAAGACTATCAAAGTTGCCTTGAACATGAAAAAACAACTCTTATTGAAATTAGTGAATATTTAACTAATGTTGGATATTTCTTTCCAAAAGATTATTTTATTAGCCTAAATGATTGCCTTACTAAAAATAAAATCAACATTTTTACTAATCTATTTCGCCAATCATTAAATGATATTTATTTAGATGAACATTTTTCCATGCAAACAACTAATTGCTTTGAATATAATAACAATATCAAAGCTATGATAGAAGACTTAAAAGCAAACGAAAATAAAAAATATCTCATTACTCATCTTGATTTAACTAAATTAAACTTTTTAGAAGAAACTTTTAAAGCTAATAATATAACATATCAAGTAATAGATAAAATCACTGATTTTAATCATAATGGAATTTATCTTGCAATTATTCCTAATGCTTATGGCTTTAAAGATTTAAGCCAAAACATCGAAATAATTACTCCTAATGAATTTTCTCCTGATAAAATTGTGCGCAGTTCTAAATATCAAAAGTTTTTCAAAGATTCCATCAAAATATATAGCAAAGATGAAATAAGCCCTGGCGACTATGTTGTTCATCAAGATTATGGAATTGGTAAATATCTAGGTATTAAAACAAGAGAATTGCGAAATACAATAAATGACTACTTATGCGTTGAATACGCCGAAGGCTCAACTCTTTATATTCCAGTCGAAAATATATATGTTTTAGAAAAATATGTTGGTTCTAAAGATAAACTACCTAAACTAAATAATCTTAATTCCAAAGAATGGCAAAAAAAGAAAGCTAAGATTAAAGAAAAAACCAAAGATGTTGCGAAAAGACTCATTAAAGTGCAAGCCGAAAGAGAACTTAAAAAAGGCTTTGTTTATAAAAGTGATAGCATTGAACAACTAGAATTTGAAAATGATTTTTTATATACCGAAACCCCTGACCAAAAAAAGGCAATCGAAGAAGTCAAAAAAGATATGGAATCACCTCGCCCATTAGACCGTCTAATTTGTGGTGATGTAGGCTTTGGTAAAACCGAAGTAGCCATGCGTGCTGCTTTTAAAGCAGTTGATAATGGCAAACAAGTAGCATATCTTGCACCTACAACCGTTTTAACAAGACAACATTTTTATACTTTTAAAGATCGCTTTGAAAAATTTGGTGTGCGGGTTGAACTTTTAAATCGTTTTGTTAGCCCTTCTATGCAAACAAATATCATTAAGGGCCTAAAAAATGGTTATGTTGATATTGTCATTGGCACTCATCGTATTTTATCCGATGATATTAAATTTAAAGATTTAGGTCTTTTAATTATTGATGAAGAACAACGCTTTGGCGTTGAACACAAAGAAAAAATCAAACTAATGAAATCAATGGTTGATGTTTTAACCCTTTCTGCTACCCCTATTCCTAGAACTTTACAAATGGCATTATCAGGCCTTCGGGATTTATCTTTAATTGAAACCCCACCAACTAATCGTCTACCTATTCAAACATATGTCCTAGAAAGTAATGATTCAGTTATTCGGGAGGCTATTAATCGTGAAATGGGACGTCATGGTCAAGTTTTCTATCTATTAAATCGCATATCAGAACTTGATGTTATTAGAAGAAAAATTAATAGACTAGTTCCAAATGCTAAAATAGGAATCATTCATGGCAAAATGGATAAAGATGAAATCGAAGATCAACTAATCAAATTTTTAGATAAAGCCTTTGATATTTTAATTTGTACAACCATCATTGAAACAGGCATTGATATTCCTAATGCCAATACTTTAATCATTGAACGTGCAAACATTTTAGGCCTTGCACAATTATACCAAATTAGAGGACGGGTTGGAAGAAGTGATCGCATATCATATGCTTATTTAATGTATGATAAGCAAAGCGTTTTAACCGATAATGCTACTAAAAGATTAGAAGCTATTAAAGAATTTACTGAACTTGGTAGTGGTTATAAAATTGCGATGCGCGACCTTGCTATTCGTGGTTCGGGTGATATTTTAGGTAGTGAACAATCTGGATATATCGATGCGGTGGGCATGGATTTATATATGAAACTTTTAAACGAAGCAATTAATGAAGAAAAAGGTATCGTTCAAGAAAAAGAAAACATTCGTAAATATAATGTTTCAATTTCAAGACACATCGAAGAAGACTATGCAGGGGCAGATGCTTTAAGAATAGATATTCATAAATCTATTAATAAAATCAAATCAAGACAAGAAATTGATGATTTAATTAAAGAATATACTGATCGTTATGGAACTTTGAGTAGTGATGTAAGACTTTATATGGAAGAAAAATATTTAGAATATCTTTTAAAACAAAATGGAGTTGAAAGTTTTAAAGAAACCGAATATGAAATAACTTTTAATTTTGATGAAGCATCAAGTAGTCATATTAACTTACAAAAACTCTTTACTTTGTCGCTTGATTTAAAACTAAAATATAAATTTGATTACAAAAGTAAAAGAATAATTGTCAAAATCAATCCACATGCATCAAGCAATAATTATATATATGACTTAACAAAATTTTTAGAAAAAATCAAAGATATTAAAGTATAAACCATAAAAATTCCTCCATAATAATATTAGATAATATGTTATTATGGAGGTTTTATTTTGAAAGCAACAGGAGTAGTAAGAAGAATTGATGATTTAGGTCGAATTGTCTTACCTAAAGAATTAAGAAGAACGATGCGGATAAAAGAAGGCGAATCACTCGAAATATATACAGACGGAACAGACCGTATTATATTAAAAAAATACTCTCCAGTCCAAAATGTAAATGATTTTGTTGAAGAATTTGTTGAAAGTGTATATGCATCTAATAAAAAAGATATTATAATTACCGATAATGAAAAAGTTATCGCATATGCGGGAAACTTTAAAAATGACTTAAATAACAAAAGAATATCAATGCGCTTAGAAGAAAAAATTAGTAAAAGGCAAACACAACTAATTGATAAAGCTGAAAACTTTGAATTCTTAGAAAACTATCCTATTGATAAGGCCGCAATCATTAAACCAATTAACGTTATGGGTGATATTTCCGGTGCTGTAATTGTTTTAAGTGATGCAATTACAGATGTCGAAAAATCACTTGCGGAATTTGGTGGTATGTTTATGGGCCGATACTTAGAAGGATAAAAAGTAAATAAAAAAGTTAATAATCATTACGCAAAAACTTTTACAGTTGCGTGGTGCAAAAAAAAAGACTATTAATTACCTATTGGTTTTTAATAGTCTTTTTTATTAAACTAACAAAAAGTATAAAAATGTATACTTTTTTATACTTTTTTAAAACATAAATATTTTATCATTTATACTCACTTTTTGCAAGTATTTATATAAATTATTATAAAAAAATGATAATTTGTATCAAAAGTAAACTAGTCAAAAAAAGTATACCTTTTTATACAAATTAAAGAAGGGAAGAAGTGATGAAATTAAAGAACATTTTAAAAATAATTGTTGTTTTTATTGTTTTTGTAATAATGCTTAATTTACTAGGATGCAAAAAAGAAGATGTATTACGATATAAATTATTAGAAGATAATACTTATGAATTAGAAAAAGCAACAATCGAGTCACAATCTATTAATATACCTCAATTTTATAACAATAAATATGTTACACATATAGGTAACAATGCATTTAAGGGTTGTCTTAAACTAGAAAGTATAACTATTCCTGAATCTATAACCAATATAGGAGATAGTGCTTTTAATGGTTGTAATAACCTTAAGGAAGTTAAGATAAAAAATTTAAATGCATGGTATAACCTGAGTTTTACAGTTTATTTTGTGTGGCACAATTAATGGTAGAAATCGATTTATGTCGATTCTACCT
>CANQDG010000007.1 GCA_947591495.1 uncultured Bacilli bacterium | reverse complement strand
AAATAAAATATAAAAATAAAAAATGAGGTTTTATTAAAAAACCTCATTTTTGCGCCACACAACTGTAAAACTTGGGTATAACTATTCCTGAATCTATAACCAATATAGGAGATAGTGCTTTTAATGGTTGTAATAACCTTAAGGAAGTTAAGATAAAAAATTTAAATGCATGGTATAAAATCAAATTTGAAAGTGATGACTCTAATCCTTTGTATTATGCTCATAATTTGTATGTAAATGATCAGTTAGTAGAAGAATTAGAGATACCAGAAACGATAACTCAAATTAATGATTATGCATTTGTTGGAGCAAATTTTACAGAGGTTACCATTCCCAAAAGTGTGACATATATAGGATATTATGCTTTTTCTAGTTGTACTAGTTTAACAAAAGTTAATATTACAAGTCTTGATGCATGGTGTAAAATAAAATTTGATTATTTTGCTTCAAACCCACTATATTATGCCCATAATTTGTATGTAAATGATCAATTAATTGAAGAATTAGAAATACCAGAAACGATAACTCAAATCAATGATTATGCATTTCATAGTGGAAGTTTCACTAAAATTAAGATTCCAAATAGTGTGACAAGTATAGGAGTTAGAGCTTTTGAATGGTGTAATAATATAGAAAGTATAACACTAGGACCAAACGTAATAAGTATCAAAGAATATGCCTTTTCTTGGTGCAGTAATTTAAAAGATATAACAATTGGAACAGGTGTTGTAGATATTGGAGAATATGCTTTTTCTTGGTGTAGTAATCTAGAAAAAGTTAATATTACAAGTCTTGATGCATGGTTAAAGATAAAATTTGGCACCGAGGCATCTAATCCTTTAAATTATGCTCATAATTTATATTTAAATAATCAATTAATTGAAGAGTTAGAAATACCAAAAACAATAAATAAAATTAATTCATATGCATTTACTGGTTGTAATTTTACTAAGGTTATAATACCTAAAGATTTGAGTGCTATAGAAAAAAATGCTTTTGTTAAATGTAGTCATTTAACAAGTGTAATATTTACCGATCCAAAAGGTTGGAAAGTAGATAATATTATTCTATCGATTGATAACTTAAATAATTATACTATAGCTGCAACATATTTAACTAGTAGATATTATATGTATGATTGGATTAAAGAAAAATAAAAAACAAAAGAAGGAGTAATTTATGAAAAAACATATTTTTAAAATAATAAGTATTTTTACTGTTTTTGTAATAATGTTTAATGTTGTTGGTTGTAAAAAGAAAAACGATAATCACCAACATGATTTAAAATATTATGAAAAAACGAAAGCCACTTGTGAAAAGGAAGGTAACATCGAATATTGGAAATGTACCACATGTAATAAATATTTTTCTGATGCAAAAGGTGAAAAAGAAATAAGTGATGTAACAATAAAAAAACTAGGTCATCAATATATAGCACTTGCTTATAGTAATCTAGAACATATACAAGAATGTAAAAATTGTCATAACATAATTGATAAAGAAGAACATATCTTTGATGAAAATGGTAAATGTAGCATATGCGATTATCAAGATGTATTAGAGTATAGTCTACTTGAGGATAATACATATGAAGTACAACGGCTTACTAATAAAGATGCAACCAAGGTTGTTATTCCGAACTATTATAATGATATATTAGTAACAAGTGTAGGACGTGGTGCCTTTGGAAGCTGTACAAATTTAGAAAGTATAACCATTCCATCGAGTATTACAAGTATAGGATGGGGTGCGTTCGCCGGATGCACAAATTTACATGAAGTAAATATTCAAAGTATAATTTCATGGTGTAAAATTAGTTTTAGTATTTATTATGCTACTTATAGTGCCAACCCTTTATGTGAAGGAGCAGTATTAAAAATAAATGGAGAAAAAATAACAAATATTACAGAAGATATGTTAGAAGGAGTAACAAGTATAGAGTTGGGAACTTTTTATGGTTACACAAGTTTAGAGAGTGTAACCATACCATCCAGTGTCACAAGTATAGGAGAATCTGCTTTTGAAGGCTGTACAAGTTTAGAGAGTGTAACCATACCATCCAGTGTCACAAGTATAGGGAATGGAGCTTTTTATGATTGCACTAATCTAAAAAAAGTAAATATTCAAAGCATAGAATCTTGGTGTAAAATTGAATTTAATGATGATAATCCATTATTATATGCACATAATTTATATGTAAATGATAAGTTAATTGAAGAATTAGAAATTCCAGATACAGTAGATAATATACCATATGTTGCCTTTGCAGGAGGAAGCTTTAGTAAGGTGATTATTCCTAAAAATACAATAAATATAGGATTAGGTGCTTTTGCTTATTGTTCAAATCTGTCAAGTATTATCGTAGACTCAAATAATCCTATATATGATTCAAGAGATAATTGTAATGCCATAATCGAAACAAGTACTAATACATTAATTGCAGGATGTAAAGATACTATTATTCCATCCAGTGTCACCGGTATAGGAGAATATGCCTTTTATTACTGCACAAGTTTAGAAAGTATAATAATTCCGTTTAGTGTCACCGGTATAGGAGAATATGCCTTTAGTAGCTGTACAAGTTTAGAAAATATAATAATTCCGTTTAGTGTCACCGGTATAGGAGAATATGCCTTTAGTAGCTGTACAAGTTTAGAAAATATAATTATCCCATCCAATGTCACAAGTATAGGATTTGGTGCCTTTTCTGGTTGTGAAAGTTTAATAAAAATAACAATAGAAGAAGGAGTAATTAGTATAGGCCAAGGAGCTTTTTGTGGTTGTGCAAATTTAGAAAGTATAACTATTCCATCCAGTGTAAAAAGTATAGACAAGGATGCCTTTGATAACTGCAAAAATTTAAAAGAAGTAAATATCGCAAGTTTAGCATCATGGTTCCAAATTAGTTTTATATCAGAATATGAAGCGGCTGCCGGTTATACACCCAATAATCCATTATCAAATGGTAAAGCAATATTAAAGATGAATGGAGAAGAAATAACAAATATCACAGAAGATATGCTAGAAGGTGTCACAAGTATATCAAGTTACGCTTTCTATGAATACACAAGTTTAGAAAGTATAATCCTTCCTTCCAGTGTCACGAGTATAGGATTGAGTGCCTTTAGAGATTGTACAAATTTACAAAGTATAACCATACCATCCAGTGTTCAAAGTATAGGATTATATGCCTTCTCTGATTGTACAAATTTAAGTGAAGTAACAATAGAAGAAGGAGTTCAAAGTATAGGCTCATCTGCCTTCTCTGGTTGTATAAATCTAAAAAAAGTAACAATTGAAGAAGGAGTAACAAGTATAGGCTCATATGCCTTCTATGATTGTACAAGTTTACAAAGTATAACTATTCCATCCAGTGTTCAAAGTATAGGATCATATGCCTTCTCTGGTTGTACAAATTTAAGTGATGTAAGAATAGAAGAAGGTGTAACAAGTATAGGAGACTCTACTTTCTATAAGTGTACAAGTTTACAAAGTATAACTATTCCATCTAGTATTATAAGTATAGGATGGGGTGCGTTCGCCGAATGCACAAATCTAAAAGAACTAATATTTGAAGATCCAAATAATTGGAAATTAAATAGGAGAATTATATCTTCTGATGATTTAAACAATTCAGAATTAGCCGCATCATATTTAACTGGTCAATATTGTCGTTATACTTGGACTAAACAAACTGCTTAATTGTTTTTATATTTTGACTGTTAACAAGTTAATGTTAACAGTCTTTTTTAAATAAATTAGTTAATTAAAATAATGTTTATATATATGTTATGAAAAATAAAAACGTCATTTATTTTACTTTTAAAAATATTTAAAGTAAGATATATATGTAAAAGATGGTAAAAGGAGGTTCATGTATGCCATTAGTAAATATGTGTGAAATGTTAAATAAAGCAAAAAAGGGAAAATACGCCGTAGGTCAATTCAATATTAATAATCTTGAATGGACTAAAACGATTCTTGAGGTTGCTGAAGCAAATCAATCACCAGTTATTCTTGGTGTTTCGGAAGGCGCTAGTAAATATATGGGTGGATTTGATACCGTTGTGGGAATGGTTAAAGGTTTAATGAAAGGATTAAATATCAGTGTTGATGTTGCTATTCATTTAGACCACGGATCATCTTTTGCAAGTTGTAAAGCAGCAGTTGATGCCGGATTTACATCTGTTATGATTGATGGATCACATCATCCGATTGCGGAAAACATTGCAATGACTAAAGAAGTTGTTGATTATGCACACGCAAGAGGAGTAAGTGTTGAGGCTGAAGTAGGAACTGTTGGTGGTAATGAAGATGGTGTTATTGGTGGTATTAAATATGCCGATTTAAATGAATGTGTACGCCTTGTAAATGAAGCTGGTGTTGATGCGTTAGCACCTGCCCTTGGTTCAGTTCATGGCCCATATCAAGGAGAACCAGTTTTAGGCTTTACTGAAATGGAAGCCATTGGCAAAGCTACTAATTTGCCACTTGTTTTACATGGTGGAACAGGTATTCCTGATGATAAAATTAAAAGAGCAATCGCTTGTGGAACTTGCAAAATTAACGTTAATACTGAATGTCAACTTGCTTTCAATAAACTTTTAAGAGAATTTTTAAGTGATGAAAAAAATAGTAAAGTTTATGATCCACGTAAGATTTTAGGCCCTGCTTCAAAAGGTATTGCCAGTGCTGTAACTGAAAAAATGATGGTTTTTGGTTCAATAAATAAAAATAATTAATTAAAAAATGAGGGACTTCATGTTGAAAAAGTCCTTCTTTTTTAATAAATATATATATAACAAGCGTTTAAAATATTATCATAAACAAAAATATGCTATAATAATAGTTGAGGTATTATAATGGAAAATAAAGAAAAACTCCCCAAAGTTAAAATTAGTATGGCCTTATTAATTACCAAACGAATGGATGATAATTATGATATGAAAGAAAATGTTGAGGCTATTACAAGTTATATTAACCACCTTGATCAGTTATATATATATAATATGACCGATCAGGATTTAACCCCTTTTTATAATTTATTAACAAAATACCCCAATATTTCTTATACAAATTGTGAAAATTTTGGTGAAGTTGCAAATTATCAACTTGCACTTGATGAATTAATTAAAACAGGTTGTCAATTTGGTGGTGTTATGGAACAAGGTTATTATTATGAAGAAGATACTTTTTTAGCTATGAAAAGATATCTAATTGAACATAATACATCAAAAATAGCCGTCCTCACACCGATGCCTCTTAGAGGATGTGAGATTCACACAAGACAAGTAGAAGAAGTAAGACCTTGTATGGGATGTAATTTAGTTGGAACTTTACTTAATTTAGCAATTTTTAGGCAACTTGGTGGTTTTAAATTAGAATATTATCAAACAACTTTTGATTATGAATATTGTATAAGAGCTCGCCTAAATGGCTATCAAATTTTGTTAATGCAAAATTATGTTTTACGAAACAGTAATTATCAAATTGTTGAAAGACGGATTTTATTTATTAAACTTTCAACTTTTGATTATGATTTAATGAATTTATATTATCAAACAAGAAATCGATTTTATCTTTGGGATGAATATGAAAAACTTGATCCTAAATATGTTAAAATGGATAAAAAGTTATATAAAGGTGAACGTCATGTTCTAAAGATGCGTGATCCTAATTATCGTGATAAATTTTATATGATGGAAGAAGCTCATTATGACTATTTAAAAGGTCGAAAGGGAAAATATGAAGGAGGAATGAGAAATGAAAAAAATTAAAAAAATCTGTTTAGCCCTATTGTTTAGCTTTGTAATGGCTTGTGGCATATTACTTTTTAACCCGTTTGTCGCAAAAGCTCATGATAGTGCTGATAGCACTAATTCAAGTTATTGGGATAAAACAACCGAAGAAATTAAGGAAAGATATGGGTTGTATTATTCACATATGGAAGGAGCTTCTACAACAAAAGGCATTTTAGGTAGTGAAAAAAACGTTAACTACTTTAGTATGAAAACCGATGGTGTATCATCAAAACTTGTTACATGGATTAGACAATCTGGTAATAGTAATTTTGCTACAACGCAACTTTCTGATCTTGCAAGAGATTATGAAGAAAAACATCCTGGTTGGATTGTGCTTGCGGGAATAAATGCCGATCAGTGGTATTATGAAACCAATAGTAGTTCCCAAAAAGGTGGATATTTCTATTATAAAAATCAAACATACTATCCTTTTACAATGGATGGCCAAAACTTATTTACGATTAATCCAATGGGTGGAAGTTCTAATGGGGTTGCAATTACAAATAATCCACAAAACCCTTTTATTAATATTACCGGTAGTTCAAGTATTGAAATTCAAATTTATGATGATAATGATGCATTAATAGGATGCTTTAGTGTAGATGGCTATAATCAAAGCCCTGATAATAATCAAACTATGGTTTGGAGTGGTCATAAAAGTGCTATAGAACCTGCTACTTTTGAAAGTAAAGATGTAAGTTCAGAACATAATTTATATATTGTGGAAAATGCTGATTTAGCCTATATGAATAATTCACGTGATTACCAAGAAGGAAATAAACAGTATCATCCTGTTGATTCTTTTTATGGTAAAGGAGTTATTTCGAAAATTGCTAATAGCATAACTCTTACCCAAGGTCAATTTGCGATTGAAACAACTAACCCGGAATTACTTGCAATGCTTACTGAGGGAACAAAAGTTATTGTTGAACAACAATATGATCAACTTGAAGCAAACGCGGTTGAATCAGTTACAGGATATCATACGGTTCAGGTTCGAAATGGTGTTCAACAATCATCAAGCAGTGATTATAATACAGGTACAAGACCACGTTCAATCTTTGGTGTTAATGAAGATGGAAGTTATTTTCTTATGACGGTTAGAGATAAAAGTTCTAGCAGTAAAGGGGGAACCGTTCATACCGAAACCAATGCGTTATTGAATTACTATCATGCATATAATGCATGGCAAGATGATGGTGGTGGATCAGTTACCGCTATTTATCGTAATGCAACTGATGGCTTTGATGTTGTAAGTTCAACCGTTGATAGCGCAACTCCTGGAGCTCAAAGAGCAGTTGCAAGCGGCCTTTTCTTTGTTGTAAGAGATCCAGGTCTTGTTAGCCGTAAAGTTAATTCAACTCCAACAACTATTAGATTAAATAAAAAACAATTACCTTTCGTAAACGAATTAACCGATATTAAAGTAACAGTTGATGATAAGACATATGATTTTGAGGGTGATAGCCTTACAATCCCTGATTTAAAAGATGATAGTGAATATGTTATAAAAGTAAATTATATATATAAAGGTGAAGAATATGAAGCAATGCTTTATGGTGAAACTACACCTTATGATTCAGGTTTAAAATTTATAAGACAAACAAGAGGATTTATGGTTACTAGAGAAAAAACCGATGAAGTTTTAAAAACCATTGGTGCTACGATTAAAATAACCGACCATGTTTATAATATGCCTGATACTGATCGTTTTGAAATAGACGATTTAATTAAAGATAAAGAATATAAGATTAATTATACTTATACAGTTCAAAATACTAATACCCAAGAAACTTATGAAAAAGAAGGCCCTGAAATAACAACTAGTACGCTTTCGTATGAATTACCTAAAATCACTAAATTTGAAGGGCAAGAAAGACAAAAAAGTAGAGTATCCATTACATATACTTATGAAGATTTAGATGGTATTGTAACAGAAGCATATATTTTAAAAGATGGTGAAAAGCAAATACTTGCGAAAAGAACTGGGACAGAAACCTTCAATGATTTAGATTTAGAAAATAACGAATATCACTTCCAATTAGTAATTAAATATGAAGTAGAAGGAGAACTAGAAGAACAAAAGAGTGAAGAATTAGTCTTTGGTACAGCACCATGTGAACATGACTTTGAAGATGCAACATGTGAAAAACCAAAAACATGTAAAAAGTGCGGTGCAACTGAAGGCAAGCCATTAGGCCATGACTTTATGGATGCAACAACTGATGCACCAAAAACATGTAGAAGATGTGGAAAAACTGAAGGTGAACCACTTTCAAAAACGGATTCTAAAAAAGGATGTAGTTGTAAGAAAAGCGGTGTTTATGTAATCATAACATCACTTGTTATCTTAGGTGCTAGTTTAATATTATTAAGAAAGAAAAGATAAAAGATAATGAAACGAAAATTGATTAATTTCAATATCTTTATTATACTTGTTGGTTTGTTATTTATAATAAGTGGATGTAACAATAACAAATGTCAAATTAATTTGTATATTGATAATAAGCTTTTTAAGCAAGTTGATATTGATGATACTAATTATAGTTTACCAACTGAGGCTAAAAATTACAAAAATTTAATTTGGATAGATGACGATAATAAAATTTATACTACTAATGACGGAAAAGGCATCGAAAAAGTAACACCTAATCTTAAACTAAAAGGTAAAAGCGTCCCAGAACAGATTGTTGCAATAACTGATTTAACACAAATTAAAAATGAAAAAAATGTTATATATGTTTTGACCAAAGATCTTGATTTAAAAGGAAATATTAACTATGTCTCAATTGAACTAACAAGTATTTTATATGGAAACAACCATTCAATTTCTAATTTAAAGTTAACTGAGGCAAATAGTTCTAATAAATATGGTATCTTTTCTAAAAATACTGGTGCAATTTATAATCTAAATATAAATAATATAAGTTTAAATTTAAATATAGATAATGAATTAGAAATTGGTTTACTAGTGGTTGAAAATAGTGGTTTAATTATTAATTGTAATCTAACAGGTGATCTTATTTTAAATAATAAAGAAAATGCCAGCGAGCAAATTATCGTGGGTGGTTTAGTTGGTGAAAATAGTAGCATAGTAAAGAATTCTGCAACTAATATTCAGATGGTGCTTGATGCTAAAAGTTTTATTTTAGCAGGAAATTTAGTAGGATTAAATAATGGATCTATTGATCAATCAAGTTCGAAAGGTCAAATAACACTTCAATCAGAAGCTCCTTCGTATTCGTTTGGTTCTAGTGATAAAGAAAAAAATGTTATTGGTGGTTTAGTTGGAAAAAATGGTTTAGGGCATGAAATTACTAATTCTTATTCAACTAGTTTAATAAATGTTCCATCATCTAATTGTGCTTTAATCCTTGGTGGTTTGGTTGGATTAAATCAAGGTCAAATTAATAGCAATTATGCTACTGGTAATATCGATGCTTTGAGTGAATATGGTAGTATTGATGCAGGAGGCCTAGTTGGAATCAACCAAAATAGTATAAAAAATACGTATGCCACCGGTAATATTAGCATCGTTAGTAAAGAGGAAAATACTTGTGCAGGAGGTCTAGTAGGTAGTAATTATGATGATAGCGATACTTCCGAAAAGGCTATTCCTGAAATTATTACATCTTATGCTACTGGAAATGTTTATGCTTTATCATCTGCATACGCAAGAAAAGCAACAGGTGGAGGTTTAGTTGGAATAAATAGTGGAAGTATTAAAGATTGCCTTGCAACCGGAAATGTTTTATTAAGTGACAATTCCTATGATAGTTTTGGTGGAGGCTTAGTAGGTGACGAATATGGTAAGAGTAATATTGAAAATTGTTTCAAAATAGAAAATCAAATAATTAATTGTAGCCAAGAATCATCAATTGGTAAATTAGTTGAAGAAAAAGATTTAACCACAGATTTTTATCAAAACGCTTTAAATTTTGCTGAAGCCATTTGGAACTTTACTACATATCCAACGCTTAAAAAGGTAAGTGCTTAGTTAACTAAGCATTTACTTTTTTTAATATACTGCGGAAATAATCAATAAACAAAAATTAAAATAAAAGGATTAGGTTTACTTTTTTATAGCAAACTTTAAGAAAAAAAGAGCATAACATTTGATAAAAAATGGAAAATAAGTATAATATTTAAGGCTAAAAAGAAGGCTGTGATATGCAAGGTTGCTGGTACACACGGTTGAGTTGTCGTTACCATAAGTGATAGCCAGGTAATTTGCATTGAGCTATTAGCTTATATAATCAAGCTAGGAGGAAAAAAATGGCAAAAGAAAAAAAATTAAGAATAAGATTATTATCTTATGATCACAGATTACTTGATGAATCTGCGAAAAAAATTGTAGATGCGTGCAAAAGAACAGGTGCTAAAGTATCTGGTCCTATTCCACTACCTACAGAAAAGGAAGTATTTACAATCATTCGTTCACCACACAAATATAAAGATAGCCGTGAACAATTTGAAAGACGTACTCATAAGCGTTTAATTGATATTGTAAATATGACTCCTAAAACAATGGATGCATTAGTTCATCTAGAACTTCCATCCGGTGTCGATATCGTTTTAAAATAAGTTTAAAAAGGAGGTAAACTCATGGCCAAAGGAATCTTAGGTAAAAAAATCGGAATGACACAAATTTTTACTGAAACAGGCGCTTTAATCCCTGTTACAGTAATCGAAGTAACTCCGAACGTAGTATTACAAAAAAAGACTGTTGAAACTGATGGTTATGCTGCTGTGCAACTTGGCTATGCTGATAAAAAAGAAAAGTCAGCAACCAAACCTGAAAAAGGACATGCAGCAAAAGCTAATACAGCCCCTAAGCGCTTCGTAAAAGAAATCGCTGGGGAAGAGATGCTAGCGTTTGAAGTTGGACAAGAGGTTAAAGGAAATATTTTTGTTGAAGGTGAACTTGTTGATGTAACAGGTACTTCAAAAGGTAAAGGTTATCAAGGTGTAATTAAACGTTGGAATTATCATCTAGGACCTGCTGCTCATGGATCTGGTTACCATCGTGGAACAGGATCAATGGGTTCAATCCAACCTGCTCGTATTAAACCAGGTAAGAAATTACCAGGAAGAATGGGTGGCGAAACTAAAACGGTTCAAAACCTTGTATTTGTTAAATACGATGCAGAAAACAACGTAATTTTAATTAAGGGTAATGTGCCTGGTGCTAAGAACTCATTTGTTGTAGTTCAAAATGCTGTAAAAGCTAAAAAACCAGAAATTAACCCTGAAGCATTAGCTTAAGGAAAGGAGTAAAAACACATGCCAAAAGTTGTATTATATAACCAAAGTGGTTCACAAGTTGGTGAAGTTGTATTAAATGATAATGTTTTTGGAGTTGAAGATAATCAACAAGCAATTTTTGATACAGTTATTGCAGAACGTGCGGCAATGCGTCAAGGCACACAAAAAGCTAAAACGCGTTCTGAAGTAAGTGGTGGTGGTCGTAAACCTTGGCGTCAAAAAGGTACTGGTCGTGCAAGACAAGGTTCAATCAGAGCTCCACAATGGCGTGGTGGTGGTGTTGTATTTGCTCCAACCCCAAGATCACATGCTGTTAAAGTTAATAAAAAAGTTGTTAGACTTGCAATGCGTTGTGCATTAAGTACAAAGGTTCGTGAAAATCATATTTTTGTACTTGATAGCATTAGCCTTGAAACATTTAAAACAAAAGGCTTAGTTGAAGTCTTAAAAGCATTTAATTTAGAAAACACCAAAGTTGCTTTAGTGCTTGAAGAAGCAAATGGTAATATTGAAATTGCTGGACGTAACATCCCTAATGTTTTAGTTAGCAAATATGACCATGTATCAGTTTATCAAATGATGAATGTTAAAAATTTAGTTATCACTAAAGCTGCAGTTGAAAAATTTGAGGAGGTTCTTAAATAATGAAATCAAGTTATGATATTATTAAAAGACCAATCATTACAGAAAAAGCTAGTGGCTTAGTAGATAAACTTCAATATACTTTTGAAGTTGCTAAAGACGCTAACAAAATTGAAATCAAAAAAGCCATTGAAGAAATTTTCAATGTTAAAGTTGTTGAAGTAAGAACAATTAATGTTCATAGAAAACCAAAAAGATTACAAAGATACGAAGGCTATAAAGCATCTTATAAGAAAGCTATTATAAGACTTGCTGAAGGTCAATCGATCGACGTATTCGAAGTATAGTGATAGGAGGAAGAAAATATGGCTATAAGAAATTATAAACCTACTACCAATGGTAGAAGAAACATGACAGTTTTAGTTTATGATGAAATTACAACTGACAAACCCGAGAAGAGCCTTCTAGTTCCTCTAAATAAAAAAGCAGGACGTAATGCTCAAGGTGTAATCACCGTAAGACATAAAGGTGGAGCTGAAAAAAGAAAATATCGTTTAATCGATTTTAAACGTAATAAAGATAATATTCCTGCAACCGTTAAAACAATCGAATATGATCCAAATCGTAGTGCTAATATTGCTCTTGTTTGCTATGCAGATGGTGAAAAACGCTATATCTTAGCACCAAAAGATTTAAAAGTAGGCCAAACAATTTTATCTGGTGAAAATGTTGATATTACTGTTGGTAACACTCTTCCAATTGTTAATATTCCAGTAGGTACAACTATTCACAATATTGAACTTCATCCAGGTCATGGTGGACAACTTGTAAGAGCAGCAGGTGCTGCAGCCCAAATCTTAGGACGTGAAGATCGTTATGTATTAGTACGTCTTGGAAGTGGTGAAGTTCGCCGTGTTTTAAATGAATGTCGTGCAACAATTGGGACAGTTGGTAATCTAGATTACTCACTTGTAAACATTGGTAAAGCTGGTCGTAAACGTCATATGGGTGTGCGCCCAACTGTACGTGGATCAGTTATGAACCCTAATGATCACCCTCATGGTGGTGGTGAAGGTCGTCAACCAATTGGACGTAAAGCACCAATGACACCTTGGGGTAAAGTTGCTCTAGGTCTTAAAACAAGAAAAACCAAAAATAAAACTAACGGACTTATCGTTCGTCGTAGAAATGATAAATAGGAGGGAACCAAATATATGTCACGTTCACTTAAAAAAGGTCCTTTTATTGATGAACATTTAATGAAAAAAGTTGTTGCATTAAATGAAAGCAATCAAAAGAAGGTTATTCAAACTTGGTCAAGAAGATCAACTATTTTTCCTGAATTTGTTGGACACACAGTAGCAGTTCATAACGGTAGAGAACATATACCTGTTTATATAACTGAAGATATGGTAGGTCATAAATTTGGTGAATTTGCACCTACTAGAACTTATCGTGGTCACGGCAAAGATAAGAAAGTTGCTAAGAAGTAGAGGTGGAAAATATGGCAGAAGCTAAAGCAATCGCAAAATCAGTTAGAGTATCTCCTCGAAAAGCACGACTTGTAGTTGACTTAATTCGTGGTAAAAAAGTAGGTCAAGCAATTGGTATTTTACATACAACTAAAAGTACCGCAACCGAACCTATTTTAAAAGTTTTACATTCAGCTGTTGCTAATGCAGATCATAACTATGGTATGAATGTAGAAGAACTTGTTGTAAAAGAAATATATGTTAACGAAGGCGCAACCTTAAAGCGAATGAGAGCTCGTGCAAAAGGAAGCGGCAATCGAATTTTAAAAAGAACTAGCCACATTACAGTTGTAGTGGCAGATAACAACTAGGAAGGAGGAAACATATGGGTCAAAAGGTAAGTCCAGTAGGATTAAGAATTGGCATTATTCGCGAATGGGATGCTAAATGGTATGCCCCTAAAAATAAAGTTGCTAATCTTTTATTAGAAGATTTAAAAATTCGTGAATTCCTAAATGATTTTTATAAAGCTGCTTATGTTTCAAGAATTGAAATAAAGCGTACAGGCAAAAGAGTAATCGTCACAATTCATGCCGGTAAACCTGGTATTGTTATAGGTGCACAAGGCTCAAAGAAAAATGAAGCCGTAAAACGCCTTGAAAAATTAACAGGTAAAAATGTTTTCTTAACAGTTGTTGAAGTTAAACAAATTGAATCTGATAAAGATGCAAAAATTGTAGCACGTAAAATGGCTGAAGATTTAGAAAATCGTGCATCATTTAGACGTGTACAAAAAATGGCAATTCAAAAGGCTTTAAAAGCTGGAGCCAAAGGTATTAAAACAATGGTTTCAGGTCGTCTTGGTGGTGCCGAAATAGCACGTAGTGAATGGTATTCAGAAGGTAGCGTTCCTCTACATACTTTCCGTGCTAATATCGACTATGCAACAGCCGAAGCAGCTACTACTTATGGAAAACTTGGCGTTAAAGTTTGGATTAACAAAGGCGAAGTTTTACCTGCTGCAAAAAAAACTGTACCAAGTAAGGAGGATAAGTAATTATGTTAATGCCTAAAAGAACAAAATTCCGTCGTCCTCATCGTGTAAGTTATGAAGGAAAAGCTAAAGGTGGAAGAACAATTACATTTGGTGAATTTGGCCTTCAATCTTTAGAAGGTGCTTGGATTACTGACCGTCAAATCGAGGCTGCTCGTATTGCAATGACGCGTTATATGAAACGTGATGGTAAAGTTTGGATTAAAATTTTCCCTCACAATATTAGAACTAAAAAACCGCTAGAAGTTCGTATGGGTTCTGGTAAAGGTGCTCCCGACGGCTATGTAGCAGTAGTAAAAGATGGTACAATTATGTTTGAAATTGGTGGTGTATCAGAAGAAATTGCTCGTGAAGCATTAAGACTTGCTTCTCATAAACTTCCAGTTAAAACTAAATTTGTCGTTAGAGAAAGTGGTGATCGTTAATGGCAGCAAAAGAGAAAAAAGTAAAAGTTGATAAAAAAACAGCAAAGAAAATTGCTGAAAAGAAATCCGCTGCTGGTAAAATTCGTGATTTAACCGATGCAGAAATCCAAACTAAAATTAACGAATTAAAACAAGAATTATTTAATTTACGTTTCCAAGCTGAAGTAGGAAAACTTGAAAATACTGCTCAACTTCGTAAAGTAAAAAAAGAAATTGCAAGATGCTATACCGTTCTTACTGAACGTGCAGCGCAATAATGGAGGCATACGATGGAAAGAAATAGTCGTAAAGTTTACGTAGGTAAAGTTGTTTCTGCTAAAAACGAAAAAACTATTACTGTTTTAGTTGAAACATATAGAAAACATCCATTATATGGAAAAAGAGTAAAATATTCAAAAAAGTTTAGAGCTCATGATGAACAAAATACTGCTAAAGAAGGCGACATTGTAGAAATTATGGAAACTCGTCCACTTTCTGCAACCAAACGTTATCGTTTAGTGAAGATTGTTCAAGAAGCTGTAATCATTTAATCAGGAGGTAACTTATGGTTCAACAAGAAACTAGAGTAAATGTAGCCGATAATACTGGCGCAAAACAACTTTTGATTATTAAGATTTTAGGTGGTTCATTCCACAAAACTGCTACAATTGGTGATATTTGTGTATGTTCAGTAAAAACCGCTTCAACTGGTGGAATGGTTAAAAAAGGTGATGTCGTAAAAGCTGTCATTGTTCGTACCAAAAAAGCAATCAAACGTCCTGATGGATCTTATATTAAATTTGATGACAATGCGGCAGTTATTATTAAAGAAGATAAGAACCCTCGTGGTACTCGTATTTTCGGACCAGTTGCTAGAGAACTTCGTGAAAAAGATTTTATGAAAATTGTTTCTTTAGCACCTGAAGTATTATAGAAAGGAAGACGCGTTATGAGACTTAAAAAAGGTGATGTAGTAGTTGTTACTACCGGTAAACATAAACCTAATCATGGTACTTATACAACTGGTGAAATTTTAGCAGTATACCCTACTAAAAATCGAGTAGTCGTTAAAGGCGTTAATATTGTTACTAAACACAATCGTCCATCAAACGCTAATCCTGATGGTGGTATTACCAAAAAAGAAGCACCAATTCATGTATCTAATGTTGCATACTTAGATCCAGTTGAAAAGAAACCTACCAAGATAGGTTATAAATTAGATGAAAATGGTAAGAAGGTTCGCTATTGCAAACTTTCTGGAACTATTATTAAGTAGAAAGGAGCTTGAGTTATGAATCGCGTATTAGAAACATATAAAAATGAAGTTGTCGCAAAACTTACAAAAGATTTTGGTTACACAACTGTTATGCAAGTTCCTAAAATTGATAAGATTGTAGTTAATATGGGTGTTGGTGATGCAATTAGCAACTCTAAATTATTAGATGCTGCAGTTGAAGACTTAACCCAAATCACAGGACAAAAACCTTTAGTTACTAAAGCTAAAAAATCAATTGCTGTATTTAAACTTCGTGAAGGTATGTCAATTGGTGCTAAAGTTACTTTACGTGGCGAAAGAATGTATGAATTCTATGATAAATTAATTTCAATCGCTTTACCTCGTGTTAGAGATTTCCGTGGTGTAAATCCTAACTCATTTGATGGAAGAGGAAATTACACAATTGGCGTTAAAGAACAATTAATTTTCCCTGAAATCAATTATGATAAAGTATTAAAGATCCGTGGTATGGATATCGTTATCGTAACTACTGCGAAAACTGATGAAGAAGGTCGTGCATTACTTAGTTATTTAGGTATGCCCTTTGCAAAAAAGTAGGAGGTAAATAATGGCTAAAAAATCATTAAAAGTAAAATGTGCTCGTCCAGCAAAATTTTCAACTAGAAATTATACTAGATGTGAACGCTGTGGACGTCCTCATGCTGTATATCGCAAATTCAAAGTATGTAGAGTTTGCTTTAGAGAATTAGCATATGAAGGATTAATCCCAGGCGTAACTAAGGCTAGTTGGTAGAAGGAGGCCTAAAATGGTTATGACTGATCCAATTGCTGATATGTTAACAAGAATTCGTAATGCAAATCAAATGAAACATCCAACTGTTTCAATGCCTGCATCTCGTTTAAAATTAGAAATTTTAAACCTTTTAAAGAATGAAGGTTATATCAGTGAATATGAAAAAATTGAAGATGGTAAACAAGGTATTATTAAAGTAACATTAAAATATGCTGAAAATAAAACCCGTGTTATCAAAGGCCTTAAAAGAATTTCTAAACCAGGTCTTAGAGTTTATGCTAAAGCAAATGAACTTCCTAAAGTATTAAATGGTTTAGGAGTTGCTATTATTTCAACATCTAACGGAATTATGACTGACCGTGAAGCAAGATCTAATAAACTTGGCGGCGAAGTTATAGCTTTCGTTTGGTAGGAGGTATATATGTCAAGAATAGGTAATAAACATATTGATATACCTCAAGGGGTTGAAGTAAAATTAGAAGGTAACACTATTAGTACTAAAGGTGCTAAAGGTGAACTAAGTTTTAAATTTAATCATGAAATGACTGTCGAAATCAAAGATGGTGCAATTTATGTAACTCGTCCATCTGATGACAAGCCTCATCGTGCTTTACACGGCACAACTCGTGCAATTATTCATAACATGATTGTTGGTGTATCAGAAGGATTTACAAAAATTTTAGAAATCAATGGTGTTGGTTATCGTGCTCAATTACAAGGTGATACGCTTGTTGTTTCAGCTGGATATTCACACACTGTTCCAATGAAACTACCAGAAGGTATTAAGGTAGTATGTCCAACTCCTACAGAAATTCATATCAGTGGATGTGATAAACAATTAGTAGGTGAATTTGCGGCGGAAGTAAGAAAGATTAGAAAACCAGAACCTTATAAAGGTAAAGGTATTCGTTATCAAGGTGAATACGTTCGTCGTAAAGAAGGAAAGAAAGCTAAGTAGAAAGGAGAGACTATAGGAAATGATCGTTAAGAAATCTAAGAAAATTGCCCGTCGTTCAAGACATGAACGCGTAAGAGCAGTGGTTAAAGGAACTAGTAGCCGCCCTCGTCTTGCGGTATTCCGTTCTAATAAAAACATTTCTGCTCAAATAATTGATGATGAAAAACAAGTAACTTTAGTTTCTGCTTCTACATTTGAAAATGGAAATAGAATCGAAAATGCATCAAACATTGCGGCTGCTAAACAAATTGGTGAACGCATTGCTAAAAAAGCACTTGAAGCTGGTATTACAACTGTTGTATTTGATCGTGGTGGATTCTTATTTCATGGACGTGTAAAAGCTTTAGCTGATGCGGCAAGAGAAGCCGGATTAAAGTTCTAGGAGGTATCTTTCATGAGTGAACAAGTAAAAGAATTAGCAGAAGTTGCTAATGCAACCGAAGAAAGACAATACGAAGAACGTGTAGTTGTAATTAATCGTGTAACTAAAGTTGTTAAAGGTGGTAGAAGATTCCGTTTTGCAGCATTAGTTGTTGTTGGTGATTATAATGGACATGTTGGATTTGGTAGTGGTAAGGCTCAAGAAGTACCTGAGGCTATCAAAAAGGCTGTCGAAGACGCAAAGAAAAACATTATTGAAATTCCAATTGTTGGAACAACGATTCCTCACGAAATTACTGGCGTACATGGTGCAGGTCAAGTATTCTTAAAGCCAGCTCCTGCTGGTACTGGTATTATTGCTGGCGGCCCTGTTCGTAATGTAGTTGAACTTGCAGGTATTCAAGATATCGTATCAAAATCACAAGGTTCTAATACACCTATTAATATTGTGCGTGCAACATTTAAAGCTCTTTTAGATTTACGTACAATAGATGATGTTGCTAAACTTCGTGGGAAAGATAAATCAGAAATTTTATAGGGTGGTGCTATTATGGAAAAAACAATAACAATTAAATTAGTTAAAAGTCCCATTTCCCGTCCTAAAAAACAAAGAGCAACTCTTAAAGCTCTTGGTTTATCAAAAATAGGTCAAACAGTTACAAAAGTTGATAATGATGCTATTCGTGGCATGATTAAAAGTGTAGAACATTTAGTAACTGTTGTTGAAGCATAGGAGGCACATTTATGAATTTAAATGAATTAAAACCTGTAAAAGGCGCAAGACATGCTAAAAAACGTGTAGGTCGTGGTATTGGTAGTGGCACAGGAAAAACAGCTACTAGAGGTCATAAAGGACAAAACGCTAGAAGTGGTGGTGGCGTAAGACCAGGTTATGAAGGTGGTCAAACACAATTATTTAAACGTTTACCAAAACGTGGTTTTACTAATATCAATCGTAAAGAATATGCTATCGTAAATGTTGGCGACCTAAATGATAAATTCGAAACTGGTGCAGTTGTTGATTTAGAAAGTCTAAAAAAAGCTGGACTTGTTAAAAAAGAGTATGAAGGAGTGAAAATTTTAAGCAACGGTGACCTTAGCAAGGCTTTAACCATTAAAGCAGCTAAAGTCTCTAAAGCAGCTTTAACTAAAATTCAAGCTGCTGGCGGAACAGTAGAGGTGGCTTAAAATGAAAAAGTTTTTCGGGAAGTATAAAAAATTAATAGGAATGATTCTTTTTACCGCCCTTTGTTTAATCATTTGGCGTATTGGAATCCATATTAAATTTCCATTTGCAAACTATGACTCGATTCCAACAACTGGTACTGGTAATTTGTTTGGTTTTCTAGATGTTTTTGCCGGTGGAGGTTTAACGCAATTTTCTATTTTATCTTTAGGTATTAGTCCATATATTACATCATCAATTGTTGTACAAATGTTACAACTTGATATCATCCCTGCTTTCAAAGAATGGGCCGAAGAAGGCGAAGCAGGACGTGAAAAACTAAATCGTTGGACAAGATACATTGCTTTATTTATTGCTTTTGTTCAAGGCCTTGCTTTAATTCTTGGTCTAAAAGCAACAAGTAACGTATATTTTAGAGATGTTTCAGAATTTAATGCATTTACATATTTATATATTGCTTTAGTATTAACAGCAGGTACTGCCTTTACTCTTTGGCTTTCTGATCAAATGACAATGAGAGGTATTGGTAATGGTGCATCAATGTTAATCGTTGCTGGTATTATTGTAAGTTTACCTACAATGATGTATCAATTAGTTCAATATTTCCTTACAGCAAATGGTCCATATTATGATGCAACAGCTGATGCCATTACTTGGAAAGGTATTGTCTTATATATTGTTATGATGCTCATCTTTGTTTTAATTGTTGTCGGTGTTGTTTGGATGGAAGGCTTACAAAGAAAAATTCCAGTTGTTTATACCAATCGTCCAGCAGTTTCGAAACTTGTTGGTAAACAAGATTCAAATATTCCAATTAAACTTAATTCAGCATCCGTAATACCAGTCATTTTTGCTTCGACACTTCTTTCTTTACCAACAACTATTTTACAATTTGTTGAAGCAAGTAAAGGAACTATTAGTCAATGGTGGTATACAATATTTAGTTATCAAGAACCAATTGGTTTTGCAATCTACATTATATTAATATTTGTATTTGCTTTCTTCTATTCATTCTTACAAATTGATCCTGATAAAATGGCAGATAATTTAAAGAAACAAAATGCTAACATTCCTGGTGTAAAACCTGGTGAAGATACCGCAGTCTTTATTTCAAAAGTATTATTTAAAGTAACTTTACTTGGTGCTACATATCTTGCAATTCTTGCATCAATTCCTGTAATTGTTACATTTATATTCCCAGATCTTCCATCTTCAGTTCAAATAGGTGGTACATCACTTATGATCGTTGTCGGTGTTGCGTTAGAAACAATTACCCAAATTAAGACTGAAGGTCAAGCTCAAGATTATCACGGATTCTTATAAAAAGGTGAAAATTTATGCATCTACTAATTATGGGTGCTCCTGGATGTGGTAAGGGGACATGTGCTGTAGAACTTAAAAGTTTCTATGGCATTCCCCACATTTCCACAGGAGAAATATTCAGAAAGGCTATATCAGAAAAAACTAAAACAGGGCTAATTGCTCAAAGATATATTGATCAAGGTTTCCTTGTCCCAGATGAGGTTACGAATGAAATTGTCAAAGAAAGATTAAGTGAAGATGATTGCCAAAAAGGTTTTCTTTTAGATGGATTTCCGCGCAATCTTGCTCAAGCAAAAGCCTTAACAAAAATTTTAGAAGATTTAGATATTAAACTTGATGCGGCAATAAATTTAGATGTTAAAGATGAAATTATAGAAAAAAGAATTGTAAATAGACGTATTTGTGAAAACTGTGGTAGAGGTTATAACCTAATATATCTAAAACCAAAACAAGAAGGTATTTGTGATGTATGTGGAGCAAAACTATATCAAAGAAAAGATGATACGCTTGAAACAATCGATAAAAGGCTTGTGGTTTATAATACGCAAACCAAACCAATTATAACGTATTACAAAGAACTTGGAATTTTAATCAATATTAATGCAAATCAAGAACCACATAAGGTTGTTGAAGAAATAATTAATAAGGTGAAATAATGATTACATATAAAAGTGAAAGAGAAATAGCTTTAATGAGACAAGCAGGTCATATCGCTATGTTAGCTCATGAAGCAATTAGAAAGGCTATTAAACCTGGTGTTTCAACTAAAGAATTAGATAAAATAGCTTATGATGTAATAACATCACATGGTGCAACTCCATCCTTTTTAAATTATAATGGATATCCTGCATCAATTTGTGCATCCATTAATGAAGTTGTAATTCATGGCATTCCAAGTAAGAAACAAATTTTAAAAGATGGCGATATTATTTCCATTGATATCGGTGCTAATTATAAAGGATATCATGGAGATTGTGCGAGAACTTGGCCTTGTGGCAATGTTAAAAGTGATCGCTTAAAATTAATAGAGGTTACAGAACAATCATTCTTTGAAGGATTAAAATATGCTCGTCCTGGGAATCGATTATCTGATATATCTTGTGCAATTGAAACATATGTAAAACAATATCATTATGGTGTTGTAAGAGATTTTACCGGTCATGGTGTAGGTAGTCACCTACATGAAGATCCAGCTGTTCCTAATTATGGGGTTGCGGGCGAAGGTCCAATTCTAAGAAAAGGAATGACTTTAGCCATTGAACCAATGATTAATATGGGAACTCATCGGGTAAAAATCTTAAGTGATGGTTGGACAACTGTTACAATTGATCATATGCCTAGTGCACATTATGAAAATTCAATTCTTATTACTGATGACGGATATGAAATTTTAACTAAAATAAAGGAGAACGAATAATGTCAAAAAATGATATGTTCGAGATGGAAGGAACAGTCGTTGAAGTTTTACCAAATACAGTATTTAAAGTTAAACTTACTGCAAATGGTCAAATTATTGTTGCCCACGTTTCTGGTAAAATCCGGATGAATACGATTCGCATTTTACCAGGTGATAGAGTGACTGTTGAAATATCGCCATATGATTTAACACGTGGACGTATAACTTATCGACATAAATAAGTTGTATAATTAGTAAATAAAAACTACATAGGAGGTACACAATGAAGGTTAGACCATCTGTAAAACCAATTTGTGATAAATGTAAAGTTATTAAAAGACATGGGCGTGTTATGGTAATCTGTTCAGCTTACCCTAAACACAAACAAAGACAAGGATAATATAGGAGGCTTATTAAAAGATGGCACGTATATCTGGTGTTGATATTCCTAACAACAAAAGAGTTGTAATATCACTTACATATATTTATGGTATTGGCAAACCAACTGCAGAAGTAATTCTCAAAAATGCCAACGTAAGCGAAGATAAAAGAGTAAAAGATTTATCAGAAACCGAACTTACCGCAATCCGTCAAGAAGTTGCGAAATATCAAGTAGAAGGTGACTTACGTAGAGAAAATGCATTAAACATTAAGCGTTTAATGGAAATAGGAAGTTATCGTGGACTTCGTCATAGAAGAGGCTTACCGGTTAGAGGACAAAGAACGAGAACTAATGCTCGTACAAGAAAAGGTCCTGCTAAGACAGTAGCTAACAAGAAGAAATAGGAGGCGTGAATTAAATGGCTAAAAAAGTAATTCGAAAACGTCGTGTTAGAAAAAATATACCTTTAGGTGTTGCCCATATTCATTCAACATTCAATAATACCATTGTTACAATTACTGATCCAGTTGGTAATGTTGTATCATGGAGTAGTGCTGGTGCAGTTGGCTTTAAAGGTAGTAAAAAATCTACTCCATTTGCTGCACAAATGGCATCTGAGGCTGCTGCTAAGGCCGCAATAGATAATGGAATGATTAAAGTAGAAGTTACAGTTAAAGGACCAGGTCCTGGTCGTGAGGCTGCAATTAGATCTTTACAAGTTGCAGGTCTTGAAATTGTTTCAATTCAAGATGTAACACCTGTACCACATAATGGATGCCGTCCTCCAAAAAGACCACGTGGATAAAAATATCTTTATTTTAATAAATTTATTAATTGTTCACAAAGGATGGTAGAAGCAATATACTCAAAAAAATCTTAATAGGAGGATATAACTTGAGAAAAATTGAATTTATTAAACCAGAATTAAAAATAAATGAAGATGTTCAAAACGTTAATGATAATTATTGTAAATTAAAATTATCACCTCTTGAAAGAGGATATGGTATGACAATTGGTAACTCTTTAAGAAGAGTCTTACTTTCTTCTTTACCAGGAGCTGCGATTGTTGCAATAAGCATTGAAGGAGTTGAACATGAATTCTGTGCAATTGAAGGCATTCGTGAAGATGTTACGGAGATTATTTTAAATTTAAAGAAAATCGTTTTTACTATCAATGCCGCTAAAAACGAAACAGGTGATTATGGTGATCAAGAAAAAACCTATCGCTTAGAATTGATTGAGGAACTTCCAACAATCGAAGAACAAAAAAAAGCTGGCGTTGAAGAATTAGTATATGAAAAAGTTATTAGAGCTAAAGATATCAACACTGCTTCGACAGAAGATATTGTTGTTATTAATCCTGAACAAGAGATTGCAACTCTTGCGGCAGGTGGCAAATTAAAAATGGAACTATTTGTTAGAAATGGTGTTGGTTATGTCAATGCTGATGAAAACAAAGTATTTTGCAAAGAAGGCAATAATACCATTATTGGACGTTTACCAATCGATTCAATTTTTACACCAGTTGTAAGATGTAAATATGAAGTTAGCAAAACAAGATATGGTGATAATTTCGATTGTGATTTACTTGTAATTGAAGTTTGGACAAATGGTTCAATTAAAGCTACTAATGCTTTATCACTTGCATCAAAATTCTTAATTGAACACTTCACTGTGATTCAAAATTTAAATACTGAAATTGAACAAAAGAAATATATGATTGAAACAGAAGAAAAAGTTACTGATAGTAAACTTGATAAAAAGATTGAAGATTTAGATCTTACTGTTCGTTCATATAACTGTTTAAAACGTGCAAATATTAATACTGTTGGTGAACTTACGCAAAAGAGCGAAGAAGAAATGATGAAAGTTCGTAACTTAGGTCGTAAATCACTTAAAGAAGTTGTTCAAAAACTTCGTGAAATTGGTTTAGAACTTAAAAACAGTAGCACTTTATTTGATGATGATTCGTCATTTGATGAAGAAGAAGAATCAAATGAATAGATAAATAAAAAAATCTTTAAAGGAGAAAATGCACTATGTCATTAGGATATCGTACTTTAAGTCGCAAAAGCTCACAAAGAAAAGCTTTGTTTCGCGATTTAATTACAGATTTAATTTTAAATGGTCGTATAGAAACTACTGTATCTAAAGCAAAAGAATTAAAACGTCTTGCTGACAAAATGGTTACATTTGGTAAAAAAGGTGACCTTGCAGCACGTCGTCAGGCCGCAAAGTTAATTCGTTTTGAAAAAGATGAAGAAGGTAACTATGCAATACAAAAATTATTTAATGAAATTGCCCCTAAATATACTGATCGCAATGGTGGTTATACAAGAGTATTAAAACTTGGTCCTCGCCGTGGCGATGCAACAGAAATGGCAATTATTGAATTTATCTAACAAAAAACCCTTTTTAAGGGTTTTTTATATTAAAAAGATTTAAAAATATAAAACTTAACTTTAAGAAACAAATAAATACCTTAAGAAAAGTAAAAACTTTTAAAATAGGCCGTTTTTAAGCCGTAAAATAAAAACTAGCCTACTTTAAGTCTTATATGCTAGTTTCTTGATAAAATAAAAAAAACGGGTATAATAAATAATAGAATAACAAAGGAGGACTAACAAATGATTATCGATGTCTTATTAGAATATGCTTATATAGCTATCGCCGCTTTAATTGCGATTGTTCTTCATGAACTTGCCCATGGACTTGTATCATATATGTTAGGTGATCCAACTCCTAAACGGCAAGGGCGCTTGTCTTTAAACCCATTAAAGCATTTAGATCCAATCGGAACGCTTTGTCTTGTTTTCTTTCATGTGGGATGGGCTAAACCGGTAATGGTTAATCCTGAATATTATAAACATCGTCGTTTAGGAATGGCGCTTGTTGCTTTAGCAGGTCCCTTAATGAATTTTATTCTTGCCATTGTTTCAACCATTTTAATGGGCTTAGTTTATAAAATAAGTTATGCTAATAATTTAAATGTTGTAATAGAAAATATTATATATATATTATTTAACTTTTTTCAAGCCTTAGCTATTATTAATTTAGGATTAGGACTATTTAATCTATTACCAATTCCCCCTTTAGATGGTTCAAAAATTCTTGGTTCTTTTCTTAAAGGCAATGTTTATGAACAATATATGAAATATCAACGATATGGCTTTTTAATTCTTACTGGAATATTACTCCTTTCAATGCTAGCAGGAGGCGGAATGTCTTTTATTACAAGAGCAGTAAGCTGGTTGTTTAATTTAATGTGGCGTCTTGTTTGCTTGATGTTTGGTCTTGTATAAATTATCGATAAACCTGAAATGAATATCTTTTCAGGTTTTTTGTTATATATATGCAAAAAGGCTTAAAACCAATAGCCTTGCAAAAAATGCTCATAAGTGGTATAATAAATAAGTAATAAGGAGGCTAAAATGTTCGTTAAATTAGAAAATATTAATTTCAAATATGCCAATAATGAAGACTTAATTTTAAACGACTTATCTTTTGAATTGCCAAAAGGTTGTATGTTAGCTATCCTTGGACCAAATGGTAGTGGTAAAAGTACGATTGCTAAACTAATTATGGGGCTTTTAAAACCTACTAGTGGTCATATATATATCGGCGATGAAGAATTAACTGAAAAAAGTGTTAATCATCTTAGAAAGAAGTTAAGTATCATTTTTCAAAATCCTGATAATCAATTTGTTGGTGTAACAGTCAAAGATGATATTGCTTTTGGCTTAGAAAATCTTAAAGTAGAACGCTCAAAAATGCAAGAAGCTGTTAATCAATATGCACAAATGGTTGATATGAGTGAATATTTAGATGCTAATCCGGAGAATTTATCAGGTGGCCAAAAACAAAGAGTAGCGATTGCGGGAGCACTTGCTATGCAAACCGATTTAATTATTTTTGATGAGGCTACTTCAATGTTAGATCCAAAAGGAACTAAAGAAATTATTGAAATGATTAAAACTTTAAAAAATTCTCATCAAAAAACAATTATTACTATAACACATAACCTAGAAGAAGCCCTTTTCGCGGATAAAGTGATGGTATTAAATCAAGGTAAAATTGTTTTAGAAGGCACTCCTCGCGAAGTGTTAAAAGAAAAGACCATATTGGAAGCTAGTGGTCTTAAACTAATTGATGGGTTATTTTTAATTGATCGCATTAATAATAGTGCTTTAGAAGAATCACAAAAGAAAGTGTTAACGGATAAATTATGGGAATTAACTTTCAAAATGTAGATTTTAAATATGCTAAAAAAGCTTCCAAAAAACAACTAGATAATATTAATTTATCAATTGACGCTCAAAATGAGTTTATTTTCATTGTGGGGCATACCGGTAGTGGTAAATCTACCCTTGTTCAACATATGAATGCTTTATTATTTCCAACAAGTGGCAAGATAAAAATTTTTGATTTAAATGTTGTGCGCAAGAAAAAAACTCCCCTAAAACCAATTAGAAAACACGTAGGGTTAGTTTTTCAATTTCCTGAATATCAAGTATTTGAAACAACTGTATTAGATGATATTATGTTTGGTCCTAAAAACTTTGGTCAAACCAAAGAACAAGCAAGATCTCAAGCATTAGAAGCAGCTAAATTAATTGGTATTAGTGATGATTTATTAGAAAGATCCCCTTTTACTTTAAGTGGTGGCCAAATGCGTAAAGTGGCGATTGCGGGAATATTAGCTGTTAATCCTGATATTTTAATTCTAGATGAACCAACTGTTGGTCTTGATCCTAAAACGAAAGATGAATTAATGCAATTATTAGTCGATATTCAACAAAAAACAAATAAAACAATTATTATGATTTCACATGATATGAATATTGTTAGTGCTTTCGCAAAACGTATTCTTGTTATGCATCAAGGAAAATTAGTTTTTGATGGTCATAAAGATGATTTATTTGCAAGTCATGAACTGCTTGATTTATATAATCTTGACCTACCTACTTCTGCTAGTCTAGCAATCCAATTAAAAAAGGCAGGTTTAATTAATTATGATAAGTTACCTCTTACAAAAGAAGAACTTTTAGAACTTATTTTAAAGGAGGGATCTTATGAATGATAATATTGTATTTGGACAATATATATATAAAAATAGTTTCATTCATAAATTAGATCCTCGAATTAAACTATTTGTTCTTTTGATTTTAATGATTGGAACCTTTCTTGTCCCAGCTGATAATTTTATTTTATTAAGTATTGCTTTAATGATTCCACTTATCGCAGTCATTTTTTCGAAAATTTCTATTTTTAAATATTTAAAAAGTTTAAAACAAATTGTTTTTGTCATCTTTCTTTCCTTTATTTTTCAACTATTTGGCAATGAAGGTGGAAAAGTATACAATATACCGATTAATTTTTCATATGCTAATCTTATTTTAGCAGTTTTATTAATTGTTATCTTTTTTCTTTTTCGAAAATATTTACCTTTTAAAATGTTAATCTTTATTGGACTTGTAGTGCTTATTATTTATTTATTACGTTTTCCATTAATAGGCGATCCATTTAAAGAAACATCGATTCATATTTATGAAAAAGGATTAATTCATGGAACTTTTTTAATTGAAAGAATTTTAATCATTATTTTAGCCTCAACAACACTTACTCTAACGACGAAACCAACTGACTTAACTAATGCTTTAGAATGGTATTTAGCACCTCTGGAAAAGATTAAAATTAAAACGAGTATCTTTGCGATGATGATTTCTATTGCTTTACGTTTTATTCCAACCCTTTTTAATGAAACTAATAAAATTCTAAAAGCTCAAGCATCAAGAGGAGTCGATTTTAATGAAGGTAAATTTATTGAACAAATTAAACAAATCGTTTCTTTATTAGTGCCGATGTTTGTCATTTCCATTAAAAGAGCAGAAGATTTAGCCGATGCAATGGAAGCAAGATGTTATGTTCCAGGTGAAAAACGAACCAAACTTGTTAAAATGAAATGTAAAGTTACGGATTATTTAGTTATGCTTTTTATTTTAACGTTGTTTATTCTTTTAATTTTAATTAGATGTGGAGTTATATATGCGTTATAAAATGATTATTAGTTATGATGGCGGATATTTTCATGGTTTCCAGCGTCAACTAAATTATATATCAGTTCAACAAGTATTAGAAGAAAAGTTAAGTGAAATTACCAAAACTAAAATAGTTGTGCATGGGGCTGGAAGAACGGATGCTTTAGTTCATGCTAAAGGGCAAGTTATTCATTTTGATTCGACTCAGTATATTCCACCAGAAAATTTGCGCAAAATTCTTAATAAGAAAGTATATCCTCATATATATATCGTTTCCTCAGAAATTGTCGATGAAACATTCCATAGTAGAAAGTCAGCTTGCTTAAAAGAGTATCGCTATTATGTATCGATTAATACCTTTGATCCTCTAAAAGCAGGTTATATGCACTTTTTTCATGATCGAATAGATATATCTAAAATTCGTGAGGCTATGAAATATATTGAAGGAACGCATGATTTTAGAAGTTTTTCCAAAAATAAAAAAATTGCTTCATGCGTTAGAACCATTACTTTATTTGAATTAAATGTCTATGATGGTATTTTAGAATTTCGTATTATTGGTAATGGTTTTATGTATAATATGGTGCGCATTATTGTTGCTTTGATGTTAAAGGTCGCAGAAGGTAAACTACAACCAATTGATATTAAAAATATTATCGAGGCTAAAGAACGTCGATTTGCACCATACGTAGCACCTGCTCAAGGATTGTATCTTTGGAAAGTATATTACGAGTAAAAAACAAAGAAAAATAAAAAAATTAATATATATATTGCACAAAAAAAAGACTGCTAATTACTTTTAGATTTTGGTCCTGTGAATTTCTGTAGGGTTCAAGTAAAAACACCTATGAATTTCTATAGGGTTTTGATACCTGTGAAAAAGTGTAGGGTCGATAAAAAACCTTATTAAAAACTAAAAAAGTTTATCAAAAATACTCTGTTTTTTGACAGAGTATTTTGTTATTTGTAATATCAAATAATAGATAAAAAAGTCTAAATATAATTAGAAATAAATTAAATTTATGCAAATAAATAATAATAAATGATTCGTTAATTAAATTTTTTTACATATTGGCAATTTTTAAATATGTATACTAATTTTACACATAACAAAGAACCTGTGAAAAAGTGTAGGGACACCCCACAGAAATTCACATATCCTAGATTTTTAACAGTCTTTTTTATAATAATTTATATAAAAACTTGCAAAACATAAGTATAAATGATAAGATATTTATGAACACTTTATATCATACAAGGAGTAACTTATGAAAAAACATCTTTTTAAAATTATAAGTATTTTTACTATTTTTATAATAATGTTTAATTTAATAGGTTGTAAAAAAAACAAACATCATCATGATTTTAGGCATTATGAAAAAACCGAAGCCACTTGCGAAAAGGAAGGTAACATCGAATATTGGAAATGTACCACATGTAATAAATATTTTTCTGATGCAAATGGCAAAAAAGAAATAAGTGATGTAACAATAAAAAAATTACCTCATCAATATATAGGATTTGCTTATAGTAATCTAGAACATACCAAAGAATGTAAAAATTGTCATACTATAGTTGATAAAGAAAAACATATCTTTGATGAAAATGGTAAATGTAGTGTATGTGATTATCAAGATGTATTAGAATATAGTCTATTTGATGATAATACATATAAAGTAGTAGGTCCTACTAATAAAGATGTAACAAAGGTTGCTATTCCTAAGTATTATAATGATATATTAGTAACAATAATAGGGGATGGTAGCTTTGCTTTTTGTGAAAGTTTGCAAAGCATAACAATTCCATCTAGTATTACAAATGTTGGTCAATATTCCTTTACTGGATGTATAAGTTTAATTGAAGTAACAATTCCATCTAGTGTAAGAAAGATAGGCGAAGGCGCTTTTATAGGTTGTACCGGTCTAGAAAGTATAACATTGCCATTTGTCGGTGATGGAAATGAAAAGACTAATTTCAGTTATATATTCGAAGGATTATTATTAACATTACCATTACCATCATTACCATTTATAGAAAAGGGCGTCCCGCAATCATTAAAAGAAATAATCATAACAGGAGGAAACATAATAGGAGAATCTGCCTTTACTGGTTGCGCAAATGTAGAAAGTATAACCATTCCATCAAGCGTGACAAGTATTGGAAAATCTGCCTTTGAAGACTGTACAAGTTTAGAAAGTATAACCATTCCATCAAGCGTGACAAGTATTGGAGAATCTGCCTTTGAAGACTGTACAAGTTTAGAAAGTATAACCATCCCATCCAGTGTTACAAGTATAGGATATGCTGCCTTTTATGGATGTTCTAATCTAAATGAAATAAATATCCCAAGTATAGCATTATGGTGCCAAATTGATTTTCAAAGTAGTCGTGCTAATCCATTATCAAATGAACAAGCTGTCTTAAAAATAAATAAAGAAGAAATAACAAATATAACAGAAGAAATGTTAGAAGGCGTAACAACAATACCAAATTATGCCTTTGTTGGATATCATAAATTACAAAGTATAACTCTTTCATCAAGCATCACTAATATAGGATATTGCGCCTTCTTTGGATGTGCAAGTTTAAAAAGTATAACCATCCCATCAAGTGTAACAAGCATAGGATATGGTGCTTTATCTGAATGCCTAAGTCTTTCAAGTATTATTGTAGACTCTAATAATTCCCAATATGATTCAAGAGATAATTGTAATGCCATAATCGAAACAAGTACTAAGACCTTAATTGTAGGATGTAAAGACACTATTATTCCATCTAGTGTTACAAGTATAGGAGAATTGGCCTTTACTGGTTGCATAAGTTTACAAAATATAACTATTCCATCTAGCATCACAAGTATCGGATATGGTGCTTTTTATGATTGCACAAATTTACAAAGCGTAACTATTCCCTCCAGCGTCATAAATATAGGTGCAGGAGCTTTTGCTGAGTGTACAAATTTAAAAAAAGCAATATTTGAAGATCCAAATAATTGGGTAGTAAATGAAAAAAATTTATCCTCTGATGAGTTAAAAAATCCAGAACTTGCAGCTGCATATTTAATAGATGAAGATGCATTTATATATTATGCTTGGACTAAAAAAACGGCTTGATTATTAGATATAAAAAATATTTTAGGACTAATAAAAAACTATTTTTCACGTTTTTATTAGTCCTTTTATTTATAGAAAAAGAATGATCTTATTTTTTATTTTTTAATTTACGTTTGTTTAGTATTTCTTCATCTATATTATAACTATTATCTAATGAACTTCTAATATCAAAAGCAGGGTTATCAAATTCTTTCGCAAATTCAGTTTGATCATCAAATCTTCTTTTCATATCATTATTAAAGGGATTAGGTTTTTGAAATTCATGATTATTCACAATAACACCTCACATATATTTTAAGCAGATTTTTTTAAAATATACATCTTACTTTATAAAAAACAAAAAATATGTTATAATAATAAAAAATATATATATGAGGTTTTTTATTTATGAGGGGAATTTTTATTACATTTGAAGGTAATGATGGTAGTGGCAAATCAAGTGTTATTGAAGCAATTAAAGAAGAACTAATTAACTTAGGATATGATGTTTTATATTCTAGAGAACCAGGTGGAAGTAAAGTTGCAGAAAAAATCCGTCAAGTTATTTTAGATGTTGATAACTTTGGAATGGATGCTAAAACTGAATCGCTCCTTTATGCCGCAAGCCGCCGGGAACATTTAGTTAAAACCATTATTCCAGCCCTTAACGAAGGCAAAATTATTTTATGCGATCGCTATTTAGATTCATCTTTAGCATATCAAGGTTTCGCAAGAGGTATCGGTATTGATGAAGTATATCAAATGAATACCTATGCTACAGATAATTTATTGCCAGACTTAACTTTATTAGTTTGTGTTACACCAGAAGTGGGGTTAAGTCGTATTACAAAAAATAATCGTAGTAGTTTAGATCGCTTGGAATTAGAAAAAATGGACTTTCATCAAAAAGTTTATGAAGGATACTTAAAAATTAAAGATAAATTCCCTAACCGAATCGTTGTCATTAATGGTGAACAGTCAAAAGAAGAAGTTAAAGCATCAGCGTTAGCGGTTGTCTTAGAATTTTTAAAAAGGAATGCTAATTATGAAAAATGAGGATTTATTTGTTTATCAAAAAAATGCAATGCGTCTTTTAATAAATAGCATTGAAAAAAATAAATTAGCTCATGCCTATTTACTAGATGCCGAAGCCGAAAACGTTGCATGCGATATTGTTTTTTATATTGTAAAAAAACTTCTCTGTCGAAAACCAAATGCTCCTTGTATGAATTGTGCTGATTGCAAAAGCATTGATAGTAAAACTCATTTAAACTTTATATATATCGAACCTAACGATGATTTAATCAAAAAAGAACAAATCGAAACGTTAATTCATGACTTTTCGATGTCTAGTTTTGATAATCGTGCACAAATTTATTTAATCAAAGATGCTGATAAAATGAATTTATCAGCCCAAAATGCTCTTTTAAAATTTTTAGAAGAACCAAATCCCAATCATTATGCTTTTTTAACAACTACTAATTATCATAAACTACTTGATACTATTGTATCTCGTTGTCAATTAATTCATTTAAATCCGATCCCTAAACATTATTTAATCGATAAATTAGTAGATTGTGGAATTGATTTAGATATTTCATATGTTGTAAGTTTTTTAACAAGTGATTTAGAAAAAGCTATGAAATATATTGAAGAAGGTAAAATTACTAATTTTTTAAATGTAGCCATTAAAATAGTTGATAAAGATTTAAAAAATAAAGATCCTTTTGTTGAATATTATCGTAATCGCGTTTTGTTTTTAGAAGAAAAAGATAAAAATTATCATCGTTTTTTCCTAGATATTTTAATCTTAATTTATCAAGAATTATTAAATCGACAAATAGGTGAAAAACCTCAATATTTTAATGAACTATTAGATAATTTTACCAATCTTAATTTAGAAAAGAAAGAAATCATTAGAAAATTAGAATTACTTAATACATATCAAGAACGTTTTAATTATTACGTTAATCTTGATTTGCAATATACTAGTCTATTTTCTAAACTATAAGGAGGTTATCAATGAAAACCGTTGTAGGAATACAGTTTAAAGGTGGCGGACGAGTATATTACTTTGACCCATTAGATTTAGAATTTCAATATAATGATTACGTCATAGTTGAAACTGTTCGTGGCTTAGAGTTAGGCCATGTTCTAATTGGAAATAGACTTGTAGAAGATGACGATTTAGAACATGATTTAAAACCAGTCATTCGAAAGGCAACCCAAGACGATTTAACCAAAGAAAAAAATAATAATGAATTAGCCAAGAAAAGTTTTGAAATTTTTAAACATTATGTTAAAATCTTTAATCTCGAGATGAAACCTTTATATTGCGAATATACGATTGACTCATCTAAAGTAATCTTTTATTATAGTGCCGAAGATCGTGTTGACTTTCGTGATCTTTTAAAAGTTTTAGCACCTGAATTTAAAATAAGAGTCGAATTACGTCAAATAGGCACAAGAGAAGCAGCCCGAATTATGGGAGGAATTGGTAGCTGTGGTAGAGAAATCTGTTGTAAAAAGCATCTAACTAATTTTGATTTTGTGACGATGAAAATGGCCAAAGAACAAGGTATGGCTCTTAACACAAATAAAATTAGTGGTATTTGTGATAAATTAATGTGTTGCATTGCTTATGAACATGAATTATATAAAGAGTTAAAAAAGGAATTGCCAAGTGTTGGCCAAATGGTTAAAACCCCAAGTTGTGAATGTTGCAAAATTGTCAGTGTGGATTATCTTAAAAGAACCGTTAAAACGGATGAAAATCCTGGTGGCACACCTGTTTTACACAAAGCTGATGATGTTGAAATAATTACGCTAAATTCTAATGTTAAAGATGACGCAACGCTTGTTGCAAGTATTGATACCGATGATAACATTGTCGTTGAAGAAGTTAATGTCGAAAGCATCATTAAAGAAAAAGAAAATAAAAAAACGATTACACCCGCTAAGGACCCCAAACATTTTAATAAAAAAACAGGAAACAAGAATGCCAAAACCCCAAAAAGAAATAATTAATGACTTACTAGGATATGAAGGCTTAAAAATTATTCAACGGCCTGATATTTTTAATTTTTCATTAGATTCGACGCTCCTTGCTTATTTTGTTACGATTAACAAAAAAGATCACCAAATCATTGATCTTGGTTGTGGCAATGGTTATATTCCCATCTTTTTATCATTAAGAACTAGTGCACAAATTATCGGTGTAGAATTACAAGAAGAGATATATGATCTTGCTAGAAGAAGTGTTAGTTATAATCATTTAGAAGAACAAATCAAAATTTACCAAGGCAATCTAAAGGATATATATAAAGTAGTTGGTTCAAGTAAGTTTGATGTTGTAACTTCTAATCCTCCTTTTTTCAAATATCAGCCATCTAGTAATATTAATGAAAGTATTTATAAAACAATTGCTAGACATGAAATTGAAGCAACCCTTGAAGATATTGTGAAAGTTAGCAATATCTTATTAAAAGATGGGGGGACGCTTGCAATGGTTCATCGCGTTGATCGGATGATTGAAGTGTTTGATACTTTTAATAAATATCACTTTGCCATTAAAAGATTACGCTTTGTTTATCCGAAGAAAACTTCTGATAAAGCTTTAGTCTTATTAATTGAAGCTAAGAAAAAAGGTAGTAGTGGCAATTTAAAAATTTTACCGCCACTTTATGTTTATGATGAAAATAATCAATATACCGAAGAAATTTTAAAAATCTTCAACTACAAAAAGGAAGAATAATATGTTAAAAAGGCAAAAAACCTTTCAAAATAATCTAGCAAAAATATATATGGTAGGAGTCCCTATTGGTAATTTTGATGATATGAGTATTAGGGCAATCAATACCTTAAAAATGGTTGATATGATTTATTGTGAAGATACACGTGTAACGCGTAAACTATTAGCCCATTTTGATATTACCAAGCCTCTTCATAGTTATCATACTTTTAATGAAAATGAATTAACCGAAAACATTTTAAATTTAGTTCAAAATGGTAAAAATATAGCTATTGTGAGTGATGCGGGAATGCCAATTATTAGTGATCCCGGATATCTTGCGGTAAGAGAAGCGATTAACAAACAAATTGATGTTGTCGTAGTTCCTGGGCCATCAGCTTTCGTAACGGCTCTAGTTGGTAGTGGAATTCCTTCTAATCGAATCGTTTTTACAGGATTTTTAAATAGCGGCGATAATAAAAGAAAAAATGAACTTCAAAAATTAAAAGATTTAACAGATACACTGGTTTTATATGAATCACCTCATCGAATTAAAGAAACTTTAACGATGCTTAGTTCATTAATGCCTGACCGTAGAATTTGCTTAGCTCGTGAATTAACTAAAACTTATGAAGAATATTTACATGGCACACCCCAAGAAATTTTAGCAGTAGCCGATGAATTAAAAGGCGAAATGGTTATTATAATTGAGGGTGCAACTTTAAAAGAAATTAATCAAGATTTAATCAATGGTTCTTTAAATGAACATATGCAACATTACTTAGATCAAGGATTTGATGAAAAAGAAGCGATGCGTTTAGTCGCAAAAGATCGCGGAACATCTAAAAGTAATATATATCAAGAATTAAAAAGAAAATAAACGCTTAATATTTAAGAAGTATAGATTCAAAAAAACGACTTATAATAATAAAAAAAATAAGGAGATATATATATGATTGAATCAGATACAATTAAATTATTAAGAGAATGTGATGCAGGTATTAAAATGGGCGTATCTTCCATAGATGATGTTTTAGATTCTGTTAAAGATATGAATTTTAAAAATTGCCTAACTTCTTGTAAAGAAGAACATATTAAATTAAAAGAAGAAATTCAAGAATTACTTGATAAATATCACGATGATGGCAAAAATCCTAATGTTGTTGCTAAAACAATGTCTTCTGTTAAAACTAATATGAAACTAGCCATTCATGAAAATGATGAAACAATTGCTTCATTAATGACTGATGGATGTAATATGGGTGTTAAATCTTTAAATAAATATCTAAATCAATATAAAGCAGCTGATGAAGTATCAAAAGATATTACCAAAAGATTAATTAATTTAGAAGCTAATTTAACTATTGATATTAGACCATATCTATAAAAACCAAACCTCTCTTAACCACTAAGAGAGGTTTTAACTTAAACAATATTACAACTAAACAAAAAACGTTTTATTATATATAAACTAGTTTCTTAAATTTAGTCCACTTAAAATGAAAGAGCCATTTTAACATACTCCCACATTCTCCCATATTCTCCCACATTCTCCCGCAAAACGGTTGCAAAATGTTTTTAATAATGGTATAAGATCGGTAAAGGAATGGATAATATGTTAGCTAAAGAACTTAAAGCATTAAAAGAAAATAATCTAGTTGAGTTTAAAAAAGCGAAAGGTGGATTACCTAATTCACTTTGGAAAAGTTATAGTGCGTTTGCCAATACAAATGGCGGAACCATTATATTAGGGATAGATGAAATTCAAAAGAATACTTTTGTTTCATCAAAACTAACCAATATAGAACTAGATAATTTGCAAAAAAATTTTTGGGATACAATTAATAATACGAAAAAAGTGAGTATTAATATATTGGTTGATAAAGATGTATATGTTGATTGGTATGATGACTATCCTGTTTTAGTAATCAAAATAAAAAAAGCAAGTAGATTTGAAAAGCCGGTATATATAAATAACAACTTATATAATGGTACATATCGAAGAAATCATGAAGGTGATTATCATTGTACTAAAGCTGAAATTGATTTAATGATTAGAGATTCTAGTGATCAATCAAGTGATAAAACTTGTTTAGAAAACTTTACCTTAGAAGATTTAAATTTAGAATCTATTTCTAGTTATAAGCAAATGTTAAAAGCCTCTAATCCAAGCCATCTTTTTCTCACAATGTCGGATGAACAATTTTATTTAAATTTAGGCATAGTTAAAAAAACTGCTGATGGTTCAATCCATCTTACGCGTGCAGGGCTATTAATGTTTGGTAAGGAGTATCGGATTACCGATGAATTTTGCCATTATTTTTTAGATTATCAAGATCACCGCGAAGAAACTCCCGAAATAAGATGGATAGATCGAATTCAATCTTCATCAGGAGATTGGAGTGGTAATATCTTTGATTTCTTTTTTAAAGTATATAATAAATTAATTCAAGACTTATTTGTCCCTTTTAAATTATAAGGTCTTCAAAGAGTGGATGATACACCTATGCATAAAGCAATAAGAGAAGCCTTATGTAATACATTGTCAAATGCTGATTATTATGGAACAAGAGGTATCGTAATTAAAAAATACAAAGATAGAATTGAATTTTCTAATCCTGGAAGTATGAGAACGAGTATTGAAGAAGCGTTTGAAGGTGGTTCTACTGATCCTCGTAATGAAACAATTTTAAAAATTTTTAGTTTAATTAAAATTGCTGAACGTGCCGGCACAGGTATTCAAACCATCATCAATGCAACTAAATTATATGGCTATCGTAAACCTAAAATGGAAGAAAACTTTAATCCAGATAGGACTAAATTAATAATCTATCTAAATAGTCAAATTATGCCAAGTGTTAGTGAGGATATATATTATTCTTATATGCAACCTCAAGATGATTTATCATACGATGAACAAAAAGCTTTCGTATTTATAAAAGTTAAAAAAGAAATTACAAGACAAGATTTAGAAAAATATTTAGGTTGTAAAAGAACAAAATGTAATAATATTTTAAAATCATTAGTCGAAAAAGGTTTTATTAAAAAAATAGATTTGGGTAAAAACTCTAAATATATTACGACATAAACATGTGTTAAATAAAATAATATAAATTAAATCTTAATATCTAATAAGTAATCAAAATCAGAATATTGATAGATTATATTGTTTTCTTCAAAGAAGTTTTCCCGACCCTTTCCTGTTACAATGATAATATCATCTTTTTTAGCAATTTTAAAGGCATAAGATAAAGCATCTTGACGATTAATAATAATCTTATAATTGTTTCTTGTTAGATCAATCATTTTAATCATTTCTTTAATGATTTCATTAGGATCTTCGGTTCGTGGATCTTCGGATGTAAAAATGGTATAGTCTGCATATTCGGTCGCAATACTACCCATTAAAGGCCTTTTAGTATGGTCTTTATTGCCAGCTGCTCCACAAACTAAAATGATTTCTCTTTTAGCTTTTTTACGAAGAGCCGAGAGAACATTTTTTAGAGCGTTTGGTGTATGTGCAAAATCGATATATACCTCGAAAGGATAACGAACAGGGACTTTTTCTAAGCGACCTGGGATAATCGGTAAATCTAATAAAAGTTCATAAAGTAGATTAATATCTAAACCTTCTTTTAAAGCAATGATAATGGGTGGAATGATATTATAAATATTATATTCTTCCGTTCTATTTACACGTAAATTTTCTAAAATAAAATCTTTAGCTTTCAAATCAAATACGGTATGATTTTGGTAATATCTAATATGAATAGCTTGATAATCAGAAGGAGAAAATAAACTATAATATATAACATTGGGATATTTTTCAAAAAACTTAGCATAATAATCATCTTTATTAACAATCATTATACCTTGTTCTTTTAATTGTTTAAATAATTTTAATTTAGTTAAAAAATAATTATGCATAGTTTTATGGGTATCTAGATGTTCATGCGATAAATTAGTAAAAATAGCATAATCATATAAGATGCCATCTATTCGGTGATTAGCTATTCCTTGACTTGATACTTCCATTGAAACATAGGAAATTCCTTGATTAGAAAAGGTTCTTAATAGACGATAATTTTCCGTTAAAAGTGGAGTAGTGAAGAGGTTTTCTTTAATTTCCTTATCATAAATAATACCATTTGTGCCAATATTAGCACAACGCGATAAGTGATTTAAAAGATATGATGTTAGGGTTGAAACACTAGTTTTACCATCAGTTCCCGTAACACCAATCATTGTTAATTCATTATAAGGTTTTTCATAAATTAAATCGATTAATCTTTGTAATTCTTTACGAGCATCATCAACAACAATCACTGGAACGGTGAGATTTTCAATATTTTTTTCACTAATAATAGCCGCTGCCCCTTTAGTAATAGCCTCAATAATGAATTCACTACCATCAAAATTACCGCCACTAAGAGGCAAGAAAAGATCTTTAGGTTTAACAAATCGCGAATCAGTTTGAACACCTTCTATTTCAATATTGTAATTATATTCTTTATATATATCTTTAAGTAACATCTTATCACCCGTATTATTATATGTTAGTTTTTATTTTTTATGTATTAACAAAAAGATGATTATTATAAGTATAAATAGGAAAAAATCAGTTAATAATAAAAGATAAGTCTTGAAAAAAAATAGATATTTTTAGGATAAAATAATCGAAATTATTGTGAAAGATTTTAAAATTTAGTATAATAATGCAAAGCAAAGGAGAAAGAAAATGAAAAAAATTTGTTATGGAATTAGCTTAATTATTGCGATAGCAATGTGCCTAAGTTTATTAATTTTTCCTATTCTAAAATTTAATCGTGAAGAAATTTACGATAACCATAAAGAATATATTGATATATATGTAGCCAAAGAATTAGCAGATTCTAATAATCAAAAAAGTTCTGAGGAATTAAAAGAAGAAGGAATTGATGATGTTATATATATGATAATTGCGGCACTCCAACTATACTATAAAGCCGATGATACAGCTGGTAATCTTGAAGGTAGTGGTTCAATTGATATTGTTGATTTAAGCGATGCTATTAAAAATGACTTTTATCGATTAAAAACTAAAGGTATTAAATATATTGATTTAGCTAATAGTATCAAAAATCAATTTGAATATGATATCGAAATTGGGCGTAAAATTAAAGAATTAAACGGCAAATCTAATATGGAACAATTTTTTGAAAATTGGTGCAATCCTTTTCCAACAATTACTTTAGTACTCATTATTGCTTTTGAATTTGCTGCAGCAGTCATTGTAATTATTAGGTCTATAAAAGGCATTTTCGGTAAGAAAAAAACCAAATTATTTAGAATGAGTCTTTTTGGCCTTATTGTAAGTTTGCTTTTACTGATGATGCCAATTGTGTTTAAAAGACATGTCGATATTGCAAATGTTTCAGTCAATGATTTTGTGCCAATTTTTGCAATGAATGTGCAAGGAACAATTGTTTGTTATTATTATGCAATTGGATTTGCAATAAGTTTAATTTTGTCTTTTGTAACTAAATTTTTAAAAGATTAAAACAAAAGTTATGTTATTTTGTTTACCAAATTGACAGAATGTGATATAATAAAAAAGTATGAAAGATATAGGAGGAATTAATTATGTCTAAAAAAGTTTTCCAATCTATGGATGGTAACCAAGCGGCTGCACATTGCGCCTATGCTTTTACCGAAGTAGCTGGTATTTATCCAATTACTCCATCATCACCAATGGCTGAGTATGCGGAAGAATGGGCATCAAAAGGAAAGAAAAATTTATTCGGTATGCCTGTAAAAATTGTTGAAATGCAATCAGAAGCAGGAGCTGCTGGCTCTGTTCATGGTTCACTTCAAGCAGGTGCTTTAACAACAACATTTACTGCAAGCCAAGGATTATTATTAAAGATTCCTAATATGTATAAAATTGCTGGTGAATTATTACCAGGTGTAATTCATGTATCTGCACGTAGTCTTGCTGCACAAGCATTATCAATTTTTGGTGATCATCAAGATGTTATGGCATGTCGTCAAACAGGTTTTGCGATGCTTGCCACATCATCTGTTCAAGAAGTAATGGATCTTGCTGGAGTTGCACATCTTGCAGCTATTAAAACAAGCGTTCCATTTATGCATTTCTTTGATGGATTTAGAACTTCACATGAAATTCAAAAAGTTGAAGTAATGGATTATGAAGTATTTGATCAATTACTTGATCGTGATGCAGTTAAACGCTTTAGAGAAAGAGCATTAACATTTGAACATCCTGTAACAAGAGGATCTGCTCAAAATGATGATGTTTATTTCCAAACAAGAGAAATCCAAAATAAATTCTATCAAGAAGTTCCAGCCGTTGTTGCTGAATATATGAAAAAAATTAGTGAAGTAACAGGACGTAATTATGCTCCATTTGTTTATTATGGCGCAAGCGATGCAACTGATGTTATTGTTGCAATGGGTTCAGTTACCGAAACAATTAAACAAGTTGTTGATTATTTAAATGCTAAAGGTAAAAAAGTAGGTTGCGTAACTGTTCATCTATATCGACCTTTTGCCAAAGAATATTTATTAAATGTAATGCCTAAAACAGTTAAGAGAGTTGCTGTTTTAGATCGAACTAAAGAACCAGGATCACTAGGCGAACCACTATACTTAGATGTTAAAGCTGCTTTCTATGGTGTAAAAGGTGCTCCAAGCATTATTGGTGGAAGATATGGACTTTCTAGTAAAGACACTACTCCAGCTCAAATGTTGGCAGTTTTCGAACACTTAAAGAAAAATGGTTTTGATAACTTTACCGTTGGTATTGAAGATGATGTTACACATTTAAGTATTCCTGTCGGTAAAGAAATTAAACTTCTAGAAGGAACATCAGAACTTGTTTTCTTTGGTCTTGGTAGTGATGGTACAGTTGGTGCTAATAAAAATACAATTAAAATTATTGGTGATAATACTGACCTTTACGCGCAAGCATATTTTGCTTATGATTCAAAGAAATCAGGTGGTGTAACAAGATCACATTTACGTTTTGGTCCAAAACCAATTACTGCTCCATATCTTGTAAATCATGCCGATTTTGTAAGCTGTAGTTTAGAGGCTTATGTTGAAAAATACGATATGTTAAGTTGCTTGAAAAATGGTGGTACTTTCTTACTTAATACCGTTAGAAGCGCTAAAGAAATCGAAGCTCATTTACCAAATGCCTTTAAAAAAGGTCTTGCGGAAAAACATGCAAAATTCTATATTATTGATGCTGTTCATCTAGCAAGAGAAATTGGTCTTGGTAATCGTACTAATACAATTTTACAATCTGCTTTCTTCAAATTAAATGAACAAATTATGCCTTATGAAACAGCTCAAGATTTAATGAAAAAATATGCTGCTAAAACATATGGTAAAAAAGGTGAAGCAGTTGTTCAATTAAATTATCAAGCTATCGATAAAGGTGCTGAAGGATTAGTTGAAATTAAAGTAAAACCTTCTTGGAAAAACTTACCAGTTGAAGAAGTAAAAGTAGATGAAACTCGTCCTGATTTTGTTAAAAAAATCGCTGATCCTGTTAACAAAGTAAAAGGTTATGATTTACCTGTTTCAGCCTTTACTGGTTTTGAAGATGGCACAATGCCTAATGGTACTGCCGCTTATGAAAAACGTGGCACAGCTAACTTTGTTCCTGTTTGGAATCCTGATAACTGTATTCAATGTAACCAATGTGCATTTGTATGTCCACATGCTGTAATTCGTCCTTTCCTTGCAACTGAAGATGAAGCAAATAAGGCACCTGAAGGAACTGATTATTTAACTCCAGTTGGAAAAGATTTTGCTGGCCTTAAATATACTTTACAAATTTCAACACTTGACTGCACAGGTTGTGAAGTATGTGTTAATACTTGCCCTGGTAAGAAAGGTGAAAAAGCTCTTACAATGCATCCAATTTCGGAGGCTTTAGAAAATGGTCAAGCTAAAAAGGCTGCATATTTCTTCAATGAAGTAACTTATAAAGATAACTTAGTTGATAAGATGGCTAACCCTAAAAATAGTCAATTTGCTCAACCATTATTTGAATTCTCAGGTGCATGTGGTGGCTGTGGTGAAACACCTTATGTTAAACTTGCAACACAATTATTTGGTGATCATATGGTAATTGCTAATGCTACTGGTTGCTCATCAATTTATGGTGGTAGTTTCCCTGCAACTCCATATACGAAAAATAAAGAAGGTCATGGACCTGCTTGGGCTAATTCTTTATTTGAAGATAATGCTGAATTTGGTTTTGGTATGGTTGCCGCAAGCACTGCTCTTCGTGATCAAATCGCAACTCATATGGAAGAAGCAATAGCTGAATGTGAAGGCGAAACACGTATTAAAGAATTATTTAAATTATGGCTTGAAAATCGTGAAGACTACAAAGTAACAAGAGAAGTAGCTGATGAACTTGTTCCACTTCTTAAAGATAAGACTTGTCCTCATGCTAAAGCTATTTATGATTTAAGAGATCATCTAGTAAAAAGATCACAATGGATTATTGGTGGTGATGGTTGGGCATATGATATTGGATATGGTGGCCTTGACCATGTAATTGCTAATAATGAAGATGTTAATATTTTAGTTCTTGATACTGAAGTATATTCAAATACTGGTGGCCAATCTTCTAAATCATCACCAACAGCATCAATTGCTAAATTTACAGCTGCTGGTAAACATGGTAAGAAAAAAGACCTTGCAGCGATTGCGATGAGTTATGGACATGTATATGTTGCATATGTTGCCCATGGCGCAAGTCAAGCTCAACTTTTAAAAGCAATGAGAGAAGCTGAAAGTTATCATGGACCATCAATTATTATTGCATACTCACCTTGTATCAACCATGGTTTAAAACGTGGTATGGGTAAAGCTCAAGAACAAGCAAAACTTGCAGTTGAATGCGGATATTGGACTCTACTTAGATATGATCCAAGACTTGCATTAGAAGGCAAAAATCCTCTTTGTGTAGATTCAAAAGAACCTGATTGGGATAAATATGATGAATATCTAATGAGTGAAACACGTTATGCTCAACTTAAGAGTATTAATCCAGCTGAAGCTGAAAAACTTCTTGCTAAGAATAAAGAAGAAGCTCAAAGAAGATATAAGAGTTATCAAAGATATTTATCAATGAATTTTGCTGAATAGTTTAAAATATTTTACAAAAAAGGCGTCTATCAAATAGGCGCTTTTATCATTTAAACATAAAAGTTTAATAAGGACTTTTTATTTAATAATTTAAAAAATTATAATATAAATTGACAATTATTAACAAATTATATTATAATTTTTATGATTAAAATTTACGAAAGGATTAAGGATTTATGAAAAAATTTATTTTTAGAATTATTGCTTTATTTGGTATAGGTGCTTTTATGGCTAGCCTTACAGGATGTGGAATTGATAACCATGAACACGTATATGAAACATGGGAAATTGTAGAAGAAGCGACTTGCCAAAGTCAAGGCTTAAAAGAAGCAGTATGCACAACTTGTGGCCATAAAGCCTCAGTTAAAATTAGTAAACTTGATCATAAAGAAAAAGTAGTAGAAAAAGGTTTTGATGCTACTTGTAATGAACCTGGTTTAACTGATTTAATTGAATGTGAAATATGCAAAACCGTTTTACAAGAACAACAAGAAATTCAACCATTAGGACATAAATGGGGAGCTTGGCAACAAAGCAAAGATGGTTCAAAAAAACATTATCATGTATGTGAAAATAATCCTGAACATATGGAAGAAGAAGCATGTATTTTTGATAGTGTTGTAACTGATGCAACTTGTACAGATGATGGTTATACTACTCATACATGTCAAAGATGTGCTTTAGAATATGAAAGTGACCATGTTGATGCTTTAGGTCATGAATATGCTGATGATGCATATAAACCTTTAATTGAAGGTGGCCAAGAAGCCGATAGCACTCATAAACATTATCATGTTCGCTATTGCAAACGTTGTACTTTTGAAGACAAAAAGGAATGTCATCTAGTTGAAGAAACTAAGATTGAGGCTACTTGTGATGCTCCAGGATATACTAAATATGTATGTGAAACTTGTAAAGTTGTTCATGAAGCTGATGTGGTTAATCCTAAAGGTCACGAGCTAACTTATGTTCATGAAGAAGGAACGACAAAGCATTATGCTAAATGTACTAATTGTACATATAAAGGTGAATTAGAAGATTGTGGATATACTGTATCGGTAGTTGATCCAACTTGTAAAGATAAAGGTTATACTCTTTCTATTTGTAATACATGTAATGATCAAGTAAAATCTGATGAAAAAGATGCTTTAGGATGCGATTGGAATGAATGGGTATATGATGGAGATCCAACAGGATTAGATAAAACTAAACAAACACATAGCAGAACTTGTAAACGTAATCCTGAACATAAAGAAACAGGCAACTGCGTAATGGAAAGTGCAACTACCGAAGGTAATTGTCAAGTTCCTGATACCGTTAAAACAACTTGTAAATATTGTCATATAAGTTTTACCGAAGAAGGAACTACTTCATATCAACATAAATGGCAAGATTGGGAAATCGTGGATGGAAAGCATCAACATACTTGCGAAGTATGTCAAACAGTTGAAAGTTTTGAACATAACTATACAACTCAAACTACTGCACCTGATTGTGAAAATCCAACCACTATTACATATACATGTGATGATTGCGATTATAGTTATACCGAAACCAAAAATGATGCTTTAGGTCATGATTGGAATAATTGGGTAATTACCGAAACTTCTCATAAACGTACTTGCAAGCGTAATGAAGATCATGTAGAAGAACATACACATACATTTACGATTAGTAATTTATGTGATGAATGCAAATATGATTGTCTTGTTTATACTAAACAAGGAGCTCATTACATTGTTAAAGGTAATAATCAATTATTAACAAACGTAACAGAAATTATTATTCCTGATACTTATCTAGATTGCCCAGTAGAAGTAATTGGTGAAAATGCCTTCCAAAATCTTAAAGGAGTTAGGAAAATTTATATTGGTAAAAATGTTACTGAAATAGGCCGTCTTGCTTTCTATTATTCTAGAACACTTGAAGAAATTGAATTTGCTGCAGAATCCAAACTTCAAATCATTAATGATTTTGCTTTTGCTGGATGCGAAAAGCTTAATAACGTAGATCTACCAAATGGTTTAGTTGAAATAGGAAGACAAGCATTTGATGAATGTGATTCTTTAGCTAATTTAGTTATTCCAAGCACTGTTGTTGAAATTGGCACAGATGCATTTGAAAATACCGCTTTTGTTAGGGATGCTCATAACTGGGAAGGTGATGCATTATATATTAATAATCACTTACTTAAAGTTCATCCATCATTTGTTGGTAAATTTAGTGTTAACATTGGTACTCTTGTTATTTGTAGTGATGCTTTCAATGGTTGCACTAGTTTAACAGGTATCGTTTTACCACAATCACTTAAACAAATTGATGAAGATGCTTTCAAGGGTTGTGAAGCACTAGAAACAGCTGAATTTAATGGAACAATAAATGAATGGTTATCAATTGTTTTTGTTAATGATTATTCTAGTCCATTATTTTATGCAACAAATTTCCACATTGATGGTGCCGAAGGTAAAGTAGTACTTCCTGAAACAGTTAAAACTATTCCAGCAGGTACATTTAAAGGAACAGCCATTGAAAGTATTGAAATTCCTGAAAGTGTTACATATATAGGTTTTGAAGCTTTTAAAGATTGTACTAATCTTCAAGAAATCAAAATCGGTAAGGGTGTTTTATATATAGGTGAAAATGCTTTTGCAAATACAGCATATTATAATAACCCTGAACATTGGACAGATGGTATTTTATATATCGATTCACACTTAATAAAAGCTGATAATGAAAAATTAATACCAGTTGTTGATATTAAAGAAGGCACAACTACTATTGCAGTTAACGCATTTAATGGTTGCACTAACCTTAAAGAAGTTTCTATTCCAACAACATTAATTAGAATTTCAGCAGGTGCATTTAAGAATTGTAGTAGCCTTGTTAAAGTTGACTTTAAAGATAGAAATACTCCATGGTTTGCTTCAGCAAGTTTCGGTCTTGGTCGTCATGCTGATTCAGGTTGGTTTAATGATGTAACAGGTATGGCTAGAACAATTCAATTCTATGATGGTGAATGGCGTCGTTATTAAAATAAATTTTAGACCTACTATTTGAGAAAAACCTACTATTTGAGAAAATAGTAGGTTTTTCTTTTCCATTCTTACTACTTGATAATAATTTGTGATATGTTTGACAAAATTAAGTATATCGTGGTAAAATAAGGATAAATTAATACTAAAGGAGTGAATTTGTATGGCACTATTTAAACTTCCAGGAATTCATGTTAATCATCATAAAAATACGGCTAATTTAAAGCCGGTTGAAATGCCAGTTCCTAAAATGGTTATTTTGCCAATGAATATGCATATTGGGGCAACAGCTTCTCCCATTGTAAAAGTAGGAGATAAAGTAAAAGTTGGTCAAAAAATTGCTGAAGCAAGTAGTTTTATATCAGCTAACATTCATTCACCAGTTTCAGGTGTGGTCAAAAAAATTGAAGATTTTTTAACTGGTAATGGCACATATGTTAAAGCAATTCATATTGAATCAGATATGTTACAAACATTATCAGAAGAAGTGCAAGTACCACATGTTGATAGTTATGAATCGTTTGTTGAGGCACTTAAAAATAGTGGAATTGTAGGTCTTGGTGGGGCAGGATTTCCTACTCATGTTAAGTTTACAATAAAAGATTTAAGTAAGGTTGAAGTGGTTTTAATCAATTGTGCAGAATGTGAGCCTTATATCACAAGTGATACAAGAACAATGATTGATGATATTGAACTTTTAAAAGAAGGTACGCAATTATTAGAAAAATATATAGGTGTTAAAAAAATCGTCTTTGGCATTGAAAATAATAAAAAAGAAGCTATTAAATCTTTAAAAACCCTTGAAGATGAAGTTGTTCAAGTTAAAGTTTTAAGCGCAAAATATCCCCAAGGTGGCGAAAAAGTTTTAATTTATAATACCCTTGGTAAAATTGTCAAAGAAGGCGGTCTTCCATTAGATGAAGGTGTCATTATCATTAATGTTACAACACTTGCTAGTATTGCAAGATATATAAAAACAGGTCTTCCATTAATCAAGAAAACCGTAACTGTTGATGGTTCAGTTGTCAATAAACCAATGAATGTTATTACATATATTGGAACCCCAATTAAAGAAGTTTTCGATTTTTGTGGTGGCTTTAAAGAAAGAGCTGCTAAAGTAATGTATGGTGGACCAATGATGGGAATAGCTCTTCCATCCTTAGATTTACCTGTAACCAAAACAACTAATGCCTTAATTGCTTTTAATGAAAAAGAAGCTCGACTTCCAGAAGAATCTAATTGTATTAAATGTGGTAGATGTATTAATCATTGTCCCCTTCATCTTGATCCTTGTGCTTTTGCGATGGCACTTGAAGCAAGTAATGTTGAGGAATTAGCTAAACTTAAAGTTAATCTTTGTATGGAATGTGGCGTTTGTTCATATGTATGTCCTGCTAAAAGACCGCTTGTTCAAAAAAATAGGTTGGCTAAAGCTGAATTAAAAAAGTATGAGCAACAACTTGCAAAAAAGCAAGACACATCAAAGGCTGAAAAATAGAAAGGAACTTTCCTTAAATGAGTAAAGAAAAAAGATTTTTAATTACAGATCAAAATAATCAATATAATGTTCTTTTTAAAAAGAAATTACGAAAAAAAGCTTTAGATCAAAATCAACAAAAATCATCAAAAGAAGCTAATTCTAAAGAAGAAAATTTAGAAAATTTAATTGTATCTTCATCACCGCATGTTTTTAGTAATACAACAACTACTAAAATCATGCGCGATGTCATTATTGCCTTGATCCCCGCAAGCATTGCGGCGGTCGTCCTTTTTGGATTAAAAGCTTTGATGTTAATTTTAGTATGTATTGCGACTTCTGTTTTTTGTGAATGGGGATTCCAAAAAATTTGCAAACAAAAAACAACAATAGGAGATTTATCGGCGATTGTTACAGGACTACTACTTGCTTTAAATCTTCCGGCTAGTGTTTTATGGTGGCAAGCAGTAATTGGTAGTATTGTTGCCATAGTTGTTGTTAAAGGAATTTTTGGTGGAATTGGTAAAAACTTTGCCAATCCAGCTATTACAGCTAGAATAGTGATGTTACTAGCTTTTGGAACCACTGTTGGGGCTAGTGTTTTCCCTCGTTTTGTTGATGCAACCACAAGCGCAACTCCTCTTGCTATTTTAAAGATGGATTATGGTTTTTTACCAGAAATATGGCAAATGTTAGTTGGCATGCGCGGTGGAGCCATCGGTGAAACATGTGCGATAGCTTTAATTATTGGTGGTATTTATTTATTAGTTCGAAAAGTAATTACATGGCATACACCGGTTATATATATATTAGGCGTTTTTATCTTTAGTCTTTTATTTAAAGGTTTTGATGTGGAATTTGCAATATATCAAGTATTATCAGGTGGTTTACTTATTGGTGCTATTTTTATGGCAACCGATTATACTACTTCACCTTCAAGACCAATTGGCAAAATTATTTTTGCAATCGGCTGTGCTTTTATTACAGTTGTAATTAGACTTTGGGGTAATTATCCTGAGGGTGTGTCATTTTCTATTTTGTTTATGAATATTTTAAATCCTTTTATTGATAGGATTAAAATCAAAAAACCTCTAGGAGGTGTTAAAGCATGAAAAAAGGTATTTTAAGTGTAATTGTTTTAACGGTTATTTGTTTAGTAGTATCGGCTGTTTTAGCCATTATTAATCATTTTACATCACCAATTATTGAAGAAGCCGAAGCTAAAGAAGCATATGCGGCATGTTATGAATTAATACCGGATGCTGAAACATTTGAAGAAATTGACCTTTCCAAAACGAGCGATTTACCTAGTATGATAACTAATGCTTATCGTGAAAAAACTGGTAAAGGTTATGTATTTAAAATGAGTACAACTGGTTTTAATAGTGGTTTAATTATTATGTGTGCTATATCAGAAGATGGTAAAATCATTAATACCAAAATTGTCGCAAGTAACGAAACACCAGGTTATGGTAAAAGATTAGAAGATCCAAACGATCAAGATGCGGTTAAATATGTAGATTCATATATTGGTAACGATTCTTCTCTTAAAGGAGTCGATCATCTAAGTGGTGCTACGAGAACATCAGATGCTTTTAAAGGAGCAATCGTTGCGGCATTTAAGGCATTTGATTTAATTGCTGGAGGTGCTAATAATGAATAAAGAAAAAAGATTATCAATTTTATTAAAAGGTTTTATTAAAGAAAATCCTGTTTTAGTTTTAATTCTTGGTACATGTCCAACTCTTGCTATGTCAACAAGTGTTATTTCTGCTCTAGCAATGGGACTTTCGGCAACAATTGTTCTTTTTTGTTCGAATGTTGTTATTTCCCTTTTACGAAACATTATCCCCTCACAAGTAAGAATTCCAAGCTATATTGTTATTATCGCTGGATTCGTGACAATGGTTCAAATGCTTCTTCATGCTTATTTACCTAACCTATATGCTATGCTAGGTGTATATCTTGCTTTAATTGTTGTTAATTGTATTATTTTAGGAAGAGCCGAGATGTATGCTAGTAAAAATGGTGTTATTAATTCAGCTTTAGATGGTATTGGTATGGGGCTTGGTTTTACCCTTGCATTATTTTTAATGGCAACGATAAGAGAAGTATTTGGCAATGGTAGTTTTGCGGGAATCGAAATAGGTTTTTTACAAAATTATAAAATCAGTATTTTAACTCAAGCACCAGGTGGCTTTTTCGTGTTTGGTTGTATGATTGCCCTTGTTAATAAAATTACCCATGGTAAAGCGATTAAGAAAAAAGAATTTAGTTGTAGTGGATGCCCTAGCGCAAGTTTTTGTCATAAAGATGAATGTAATAATACTTTAGAAGAAAAGGAGGCTAATTAAAAATGTTTAAGACCCTTATTGTTATTTTAATGACATCAGTTTTAGTTAACAATTATGTTTTAAGTAAATTTTTAGGTATATGTCCTTTTCTTGGTGTATCAAAAAAATTAAATCAGGCCGTTGGTATGGGGCTTGCGGTTATCTTTGTAATGCTTCTTGCAACGCTTGTTACTTATCCTATTCAACATTTCTTACTAGATAAATTTAATTTAGGTTACTTACAAACAATTGTCTTTATTTTAGTTATTGCTGCTTTAGTGCAATTAGTTGAAATTATTCTTAAGAGATATCTACCTGGCCTTCATCGCTCACTTGGAGTTTATTTACCATTAATTACAACCAATTGTGCTGTTTTAGGTGTAACCATTAATAATGTTAATGATGGATATAATTTTATCGAATCAATGGTTAGTTCTTTAGGGTGTGGCCTTGGATTTTTGCTAGCGATGGTTTTATTTGCAGGAGTTAGGTCAAGAATTGAAAACTCCCATATTCCTAATTCATTTAAAGGTCTTCCTTCAACCCTTATTGCTGCAGCGATTGTTTCTTGTGCCTTCTTTGGCTTTGCAGGCATCGTTGAACACTTGTTTTCATAAGAGGTAAGATTATGCCAATTGTAATTGCAATAATTTTAGTGACATTAACAGGATTATTATGCGCTATTATGCTTGTGGTTGTATCCCATTTTATGAGTGTACCTGTTAATCACAAAGAAGAAGAAATAAGAAAATGTTTACCAGGGGTTAATTGCGGGGCTTGTGGCTATACCGGCTGTGATGGTTATGCTAAAGCCCTTGCTAATGATCCTAATATTAAAACTAATCTTTGCGTTCCTGGGGCTGATAAAGTTGCAAAAGAAGTAGCAAGTGTTTTAGGAGTTGAGGCTCAAGATGTTATTGAACAAGTAGCTTTTATTCATTGCTTTGGTGATTGCGATAAACGAACACAAAAAGATGAATATGAAGGAATTAAAACATGTGCTGCTGCGAAAAATATTTATGGAGGCGAGGCTAGTTGTAGCTATGGATGTATTGGATATGGTGATTGTGCTCATGCATGTCCGGTTGGCGCAATTTGTATTGAAAACGGCATTGCTCATGTAGATCAAAGAAAATGTATCGGTTGTGGTATGTGTAGTGAGGTTTGCCCTAATCATTTAATAACAATGTTTGCGGACGTTGAGGTAATGGCTGTAACTTGTAACAATCAAGAAAAAGGTGCGGTTGCTCGTAAAAAATGTAGTAATGCTTGCATTAAATGTAAAAAATGTGAAAATAATTGCCCAACTAAGGCTATTAAAGTAAAAGATAATTTACCTCAAATAGATTATGATTTATGTATCGATTGTGGTACTTGTGCTACTGTATGTCCGGTTGGTTGTATTATTAAAGCCTCATTTAAAGGTAAACATAATTTAGATGAAAATGAAAGCACTAATTAAAAAACATTTATTAGAAATTATCATTATTGGTTCAATTTTATTAATAGCACTACTTGCTCTTTTAATGATAAACCTTGCAATGCCTAAGGGTGATTATGTAGTAGTTATATATGATAAAGTTGAAGTAGAGCGATACCCCCTAACTGCAGAAATTAGTAAGAATTTATCATATGAAGATAATCATTATAATTATTTAATTATTAAAGATGGTAAAGCTTTTATTTTACAAGCAAGTTGTCCTGATAAAATTTGTGTTAAACAAAGACCAATATCAAAAGTTGGACAAACCATTACTTGTTTACCAAATAAATTAGTAATTAAAATTGTTGGTAAAACCTCGACGGTTGATATGGTGTCCTAAATGAAAAAAGAAGTTAAAAAACTATCGCTTTTAGCGATTTTAATTGCCATCTCTTTAGTCTTTTCCTATGTTGATTCTTTGATTGTTTTACCTTTTGCAATACCGGGAATCAAACTTGGAATTGCGAATATTGTTATTATTTATACTTTATACAAATTAGGAATTAAAGAATCAATTATCGTATCGCTTTTACGCTTAATTTTATCAAGCATTTTATTTGGAAGCCTTTTAACTTTTGGATATAGTTTAGCGGGCGCTATTTTAAGTTTAACTTTAATGATCATTTTAAAATATAAAACATCTTTTAGTATGGTTGCTATTAGCATTTTAGGTGCTATTATGCATAACTTTGGGCAAATATTGGTTGCTATTATTTTAATGGATACAAAAGAAATTATTTTATATTTACCACTTCTTGCTATAACGGGAACTATTTCTGGTATTGGCGTAGGTTTGTTAAGCGTCTTAGTGCTTAAATATACTAAAGGTTTGGAATTAAATTAAGTTACCAAAGGAGATAAAATGAAAAGTCCAAAAATATTATTAATTACAATCTTATTAGGGGCCCTTTTTACTCTTAGTAGTTGTCAAACATATAAGTCGTATGAAGCAATGTCTTTTGACTATTTTGATACAGTAACGACTATTGTTGGTTATGAAAAAAATCAAAAAGCTTTTAATGAACGTTTTACGATGATTGATAATGCTTTAAAAAAATATCATCGTTTATATGATATATATTACGAATATGAAAATCTTAATAATCTTTGCACGATTAATAAAAATGCGGGCATCAAAAGTGTAGAAGTTGATCAAGAAATTATTAATCTTGTTAAATATGGTATTAAAATGTATCAATCAACTAATGGTATGATGAATATTGCAATGGGATCAGTTTTAAAACTTTGGCATGATGCAAGAGAAAAGGCATTAGCCGATCCCTTAAATGCTAAAATTCCTGCTCAAGATGACTTGCTGTTAGCCCAAAAACATATGGATATTAATAAAGTGATAATTGATGAAGAAAAATCAACAATTTATTTAGAAGATGCCTTAATGAGTTTAGATGTAGGAGCGCTTGCGAAAGGTTATGCAACCGAACAAGTGGCCAAAATGTTAGAAGATCAAAGCCTCAATTCATATGTTCTTAATGTTGGTGGTAATATTCGCCTCATCGGGTCTAAACCACATGATGAATTATGGCATATTGGAATTCAAAATTATGATTTAACTAGTGATAATGATAATCTTGCAACTTTAGCTCTGAAAGATTTAGCAATTGTTACAAGTGGATCTTATCAGCGATATTTTGAAGTTAATGGTATAAGATATCATCATATTATTGATCCCGTTAGTTTAATGCCTAAAAATGATTATGTATCAATTAGTGTAATTGCTAAAGATGCAGGACTTGCCGATGCTTTATCAACCGCTTTATTTAATATTGATATTGAACAAGGTAAAACAATTATCGAACAATTTAGTGATGTTTATGTAATGTGGGTAAGTAGTAGTGGACAAATAACTTATTCCAATCAATTTACCGATTTTATGATATAAGGAGTAACAAATGAACAATCAAACAAGCCAAGATCAAAGAACACTTAATAATTTAAAGAAAAATAAACCAAACATTGTGATGCCCATTATTAATACAGTGTTTGCGGTCATTATACTTGCTGGAAGTATTTATTGTAAAATTGCTTTTAGTGAACAATATAATTGGTTTTATTTTATCACTTTTAATATTTTGGTTATCCTTTTTCCAATTGCTAGTTGGTTTAATAGTTATTTTTTGAAAAAACAAAACTTGAAAAAAATTCATAACTATGATCACGAAAGCAAAGAAATCGTTTCTTATATCAAAAGATTCCAATCTTATAAAGGTATTGAAATAAATCATAATTATAAACTTAAAGTAACTTTCCAATTAACCGATGATATAATTGATAAAACTCCTCATTACGATAAAGAACATTGCTCATTAGGACTTGCTAGTAAAGATGCTATTGTTATAACCCTTGGAGTTAGTTTTGCGGGCATCGAACTTAAGCCTTACAATCAATCTTTTGCCAGTCTTTGTGGCGTCCTACCACGTTCTGTTTGGTATAAAAAGAAACTTGTTCCCCCTAAAGCTCAAAAAGGAATGGTCTTTTTTGCCACAGAAGGCTTTGAAATGACTGAAAGAATGGTTATTCAAGCCTTGAAAAATCAAGATACATATTATGACAACAAAACAGGTTGGACTGTTATTGGCGAAAGAAAGCCAACGCCTTTAGACGATATTATTGAAGTTATGAACGATGTTTATGTTGTTATCCGAAATGAAGAATTAGTAGCACTTTGGTTTAAGATTGAACCTGCTCTTGCAATCTAATTGATAAAAAATGCATTTTGGTTGTTTTAGGATTGATAAAGTTTTTAAATTTTGCTATAATATTAATGTAAATTTTAAAGCGAATGGAGGTAAAAATATATGAGAAAAGCTTTAAGATTAAGTAGCTTATTAGTTGTTTTAATGGCACTTCTTACATTAACTGCTTGCGCACCAAAAGATTATGATGCTGCGAAAGAAAAATTAGAAAAGAAAGACTATGCTGTTGCAAAAGAAGTTGTTGCAGTTGCATATTATGGTGCAAGTGATGGTTTAGTAGGAACAAATGGTTCTGAAAAGGTAACAGCTATTTTATTTAAAGATAAAGCTGCTGCTAAAGATGCATATGATAAAGTTAGTAAAGATCATACTGAGGCTAAAAAATCTGGTGCTTGGATTTACTGGGGATCTAGTCAGGGTATGAAAGACTTTGCATAATATAAAAAGGTGCTAATTTTAGCACTTTTTTATATGATTTTGCAAGTTTAATTTCATATGAACAAATTTATTGCTATTTTAGAAATATTTTGTTATAATATATTTAATGAAATGAAAAAATAGGAGGTAATTTATGAAAAAGGCTTTAAAATTATCAAGCATATTGATGGTTCTAGTAGCATTATTTACATTAACTTCATGTGTTCCTAAAGCAGATAAAGTAGTTGAGTCAATGGAAAAGAAGGACAACTGGTGGCAAGTTGGTAATTTAAAGACTCAAGAATTTATTGAAGATATATTAGATAAAGAAACAATTGAAAGTTCATTCACTTTTGCAACCGGTGAAAATCCTATGATTGCTGAAGAAAAAATGAATGAAAACGATTATGTGGTTGTTATTTATTTTTTAACCAAAGATAATGCTAAAGAAGGTTTAACTAAATTAAAAGAAGCATATGAAAAAGATGGTATACGCGTTAAAAGATCGGGCAAATGTGTTTACTTTGGCACAGCTGCTGGTATGAAAGCTTTTGCGTAATAAATGATAAGTGAGGTTCAACTTCTAATAAGAAGTTTAGCTTCACTTTTTTCTTTTTGACAAAATGTAAAAGTTAAGAAAAAAAAGAGTTTTTTCATTTTACTAGTGTAAAATTGAAAAAAATGGTATAATAATATACTGAGTAGAACATCAATTAAAAATAAAATAGTAACTAAAAACGAGGTGTATATATATGTCTAAATTACAAATTATTGATTTACATGTTAACGTGGAAGGAAAAGAAATCTTAAAAGGGGTTAACCTTGAATTAAATACAGGTGAATTTCATGTAATTATGGGACCAAATGGAACGGGTAAATCGACCCTTGTATCAACTATTATGGGGCATTACAAATATGAAGTAACAAAAGGGCAAATACTATTAGATGGTGAAGATGTTCTTAAAATGAGTGTTGATGAAAGAAGTAGAAAAGGTCTTTTTCTTGCAATGCAATATCCAAGTGAAATCGAAGGCGTTACCAATTCTGATTTTATTAAAAGCGCTCTTCACGCCAGAATGGACAAAGACGAAAAGTTTTCGTTAATTAAATATATTAAATCATTTGAAAAGGCTGCTAGCGAATTAAAAATGCGTGAAGATTTACCACATCGCTATGTCAATGTTGGCTTTTCTGGTGGTGAAAAAAAGCGTAATGAAATCTTACAAATGAAAATGTTAAAGCCAAAATTTGCCTTACTTGATGAAATTGATTCTGGATTAGATGTTGATGCTTTAAAAATTGTTGGTGAAAACGTCAATCAAATGAAATCAAATGATTTTGGAGCTTTAATTATTACCCATTATGAAAGACTTTTAGACTATCTAAGGGTTGATAAAGTTCATATCCTCATGCAAGGAAAAATTGTTACTTCGGGATCACTTGAATTAATTGAAAAAATTGATCAAGAAGGTTATGATTTTATCAAAGATGAATTTGGTCTATCGGATGAAGAAGAAGATGCTAAAGTAGGTATTATTGGTAGTTGTGCGGTAAAGGATAGCCTTGGTGATCATAATGGCTAATCAAGTAAAAGTAAAAAAACTCGTTAGCATTAAAGATGAAATCCTCAAAAATAGTTTGATTAAAATTGCTAAAGGAACAAATAGAGTTATCTTTAATGATAGTCTAAATAGGAGCTCGGCTGAATTAATCATTGAAGAAGCTGCTACTTGTACATATATAACGTTTGATCAAGGTAAGCAAGCAACATTCAGTAATGTTGTTGCAAGACTTAAAAAGAATGCTACTTTACATATGTATAATATTGTGACTTCTAATCAAAATGCTAGTATTAATGTAAAAGTTGATTTAGAAGAAGCAAATGCCAATGTTGATATCATTAATTTAGTTTTATTAATTAATCAAGCATCACTAGATAGTTTTATTGATATATATCATCATGTTGATCATACAACAAGTAATCTATCTAATTATGCTATTGCTAAAGACGAGGCTGTCATTACTTTAAATAATAATGCTACCATTAAAAAGCATGCCTTTTCATCAGTTGCTCATCAACAAACCAAAGGTTTAACATTATCAAAGAAGACTAAGATAATTGCCCTTCCGAATTTGTATATTGATGAATATGATGTAGTAGCAAACCATGCATGCGCAATCGGTTCTATTAGTAAAGAAGATTTATTTTACTTAATGAGTAGAGGATTAACCGAACAAGATGCATCTAAGATTGTTGTAATGGGCTATGTTAAACCAATTTTAGATCATATAACGGATGAAAAAATTAAAAAGAATGTTGAAGAAGCGTTTGCTGAAAAATTATTAAGTTAGAAAGGGGTTATAAAGATGTCAAGTTTACTAGATGTCAAAAAGGATTTTCCCGTTTTAAATAACAACCCAGATTTAGTTTATCTAGACACAGCTGCTACGGCTTTAAAACCCCAAGTAGTTATTGATAAATTAGATGAATATTATCAAAAATATGGGGTTAATGTTAATCGAGGAGTCTATACTTTAAGTTATAAAGCTACTACTGAATATGAATTAACAAGAACAATGACTGCCCTGTTTTTAAATGCAAAAGAAAAAGAAATTGTTTTTACTAAAGGTGCTAGTAATGCTTTAAATATGATCGCTTTAGGTTTTGGTATGAACTATATTGAAGAAGGCGATGAAATTGTTACTTCTGAATTAGAACATCATAGTAATGTCTTACCATGGATGAATGTTGCCAAGAAAAAAAAGGCCCTTTTAAAATATATTCCACTTGACTCAACTGGTCGAATTACGGTTGAAGCATTTAAAAAAACTTTAACCGATAACACAAAAGTAGTCGTTATTACATATGTATCAAATGTCATGGGTTATATTACCCCATTAGAAGAAATCATTAAACTAGCCCATGAAAAAAACATTGTAGTAATAGTCGATGCGGCACAAGCAGTTGCCCATATGAAAATAGATGTTAAAGCCTTAGATTGTGATTTTCTAGCTTTTTCTGCTCATAAAATGATGGGACCAACCGGTTTTGGCATCCTTTATGGTAAATATAAATATTTAAAAATGACCGAACCAGTTGAATATGGTGGTGATATGATTGATGTTGTTGAAAAATACTCTTCAACCCCTAAAGATGTCCCATATAAATTTGAAACGGGAACGCCTCCAATAGCAGAAGCAATTGCTTTTCAAGAAGCAATTAAATATTTAGAAAAAATAGGCTATGAAAATATTCAAAAGCATGAACAAGCTCTTTTACAATATGCAATGGAAAAACTAGAAAAAATTAAAGGTGTAACTATTTATAATCGTCATACTGATACTGGTATTATTGCTTTTAATATTGATAAGGCCCATCCACATGATGCGGCAACCATCTTTGATGAACATCATATTGCATTAAGAGCTGGTCATCATTGTGCCCAATTGATTATCAAATGGTTAGAATGCGTTGGAACTTTAAGAGCATGTATATATATCTATAATGATTATCAAGATATTGATAAATTCATTGAAGCGGTCGAAGAAGCCGCGAAATATTTTGAGGAGTGGTAAAATGGCTAGTAATATATCAGATTTATATAATCAAGTCATTAATGAACATCGTAAATACCCAAGAAACAAAGGCCTAATTGAAGGCTATAAAACCCTTCATCTTAAAAACCCATCATGTGGTGATGATGTTACGGTGCAAGTAAGCATTAAAGATGGTAAAATTGTTGATGTAAGACATGATGGAACAGGATGTGTTATTTGTTGCTCTTCAGCCTCGGTTATGAGTGAGGTTTTAATTGGTAAAACAGTTAGTGAGGCAAGCGAAATTATTGATGACTTTTATGAATTAATCAAAGGTAATACCCCTAAAGATGAAGACCGTTTAGGTGATGCCATTGTTTATATCAATATTCATAATTTTCCACCCCGTGCTAAATGTGCTACTTTAGCATGGCGAGCAGCTGGGGCTTTACTACTAGGCGATGAAGGAGAACAAGAAGATGAATAAGGAAAACGAAAAAATTAGTAAAATCGTTGGTGATTATAAATATGGTTTTAAAACTGAGGTTGAAAATGTTTTTTCTACCGGTAAAGGCTTAAACGAAGACGTTGTAAGAATGATTTCTAAAACAAAAGGCGAACCTGACTGGATGCTTGAGATTAGATTAAAAGCTTATCATGAATTTACTAAGATGAAATGGCCAAGTTTTGGGCCTAATCTTGATATGATTAATTTTGATGATTATATATATTATATTAAATCAAGCAAAAAAACGGAAAGCAGTTGGGATGATGTGCCTAAAGCAATCAAAGATACATTTGATAAGTTAGGCATTAGAGAAGCTGAACAAAAATACTTAGCTGGTGTATCAACCCAATTTGAATCAGAAGTAGTATATCATAATACAATTAAAGAACTTCAAAAAGAAGGCGTTCTTTTCTGTGATACTGATACAGCTGTTCGTATGTATCCCGATATCGTCAAAAAATATTTTGCGAAAGTCGTTAGCGCCTCAGATAATATGTTTGCTTCGTTAAATACTGCCGTTTGGAGTGGTGGCTCATTTATTTATGTTCCCAAAAATGTTAAACTAAAAAAGCCTTTACAATCTTATTTTAGAATAAACACCGAACAAATGGGACAATTTGAAAGAACTTTAATTATCGTTGATGATGAAGCAAGTGTGCATTATGTTGAAGGATGCACGGCTCCTCTTTATTCAAAAGATTCTTTGCATGCTGCAGTGGTTGAAATATATGTAGGTAAAAATGCATATTGTAGATATTCAACCGTTCAAAATTGGTCCAATAATATTATCAACTTAGTTACCAAAAGAGCGTGGGTTGATAGTGGTGGCCATATGGAATGGATTGATGGTAATATTGGTGCTAATATTAATATGAAATATCCAGCCTGTATTCTAGCAGGTGAAAACGCCAAAGGAACAACTATTTCTATTGCGTTTGCAGGAAGCGGACAAATCCAAGATACTGGTGCTAAAATGATTCACCTTGCTCCTAATACCACAAGTCAAATAATTTCTAAATCAATTTGCCGTGGTGGTGGAAAGGTCAATTATCGAGGTACAGTGCGCCACGCATCTAAAGCCTTTAATGCCAAAAGCCATGTTGAATGTGATACCATCATTTTAGATGATTTATCAACTAGTGATACAATTCCAACTAATATTGTCGAAAATGATACTTCCTATATTGAACATGAAGCATCGGTTTCAAAAGTTAATGAAGAACAACTTTTCTATTTAATGAGTAGAGGACTAACCGAAGAACAAGCAACGGAAATGATTGTAATGGGCTTTATTGAGCCTTTCGCAAAAGAATTACCAATGGAATATGCAGTCGAGTTAAATCAGTTAATTAAATTAGAAATGAAAAATTCAATCGGATAACAAAAAGCTATGGTAACCCATAGCTTATTGTTTTTTTATCGCCTTTAAACATGCCTCATATTCTTGATTAGCAAATTCAAAACATATATATTTTAAAAAGTTATCAACATAGGCTTTTTTTTGATGTTTATACTTTAGAAAATAAGCATGCTCAAAAAGATCAATTCCTAAAAGTGGATATAAATTATCCTTAACGGTGGTTAAGTTACCATTTGTTTTTCTAATTTTTACATCACCATTTTGATCACATACCAAAAAAACAAAACCACATTCATGATGATTAAGACATGCTTGTTTAAATGCTTGATAAAAATTATTTAATGATTGATATTCTTTTTCAATTGCCTTTTTTAATAAAGGTGAGATACTAACATGGGGATTAGGCGTTACTGAATTAAAAATAATTTGATGATTATAGACCCCACCGCCTACTTCGATTAAATCATCTTTAATTTTTTTGGGCATTAAGGCCTCATTAAATAAAATCTCATCAAGACTTAAATTTTGTAAACTAGGATTATCCTTTAGAAGTTGATTTAATTTTTCGACATATGCTTGATATATTTGATTATAGTGAATACTTAAGGTTTGAAAATCGAGAAAATCACTAAAACCACTAAGCGAATAAGAAAGCGGAATCATTTCAAAAGGATAGTGCTTATCAATAAACATTATATAACCTCACAATCTTTTTTGTATATTATATAAATAAGATTACACTTTTATGAATAAGATAGGTTGTGAAGGAGTGAAGAATTGTGGATTATATCTATAAAAATAGATATGTATATTTTACGAAAGAAGGTAGTGGTGAAAGTATCATTCTTTTACATGGTTGGGGAGTAGATAGTACTACTTTTAAAGCGCTAATTAAACTCTTACAAAAAGCTTATTTAGTTTACGCAATCGATTTACCTGGTTTTGGACAAAGTGCGGAACCACTTGATAGTTATAACTTAGATGATTATGTAACATTATTAGAAAACTTTATTATTGATAAAAATATTACTAATCCCATCTTAATTGGGCATTCATTTGGTGGACGAATAGCCCTTAAATATGCAAGCATGCATCAAGTTCATAAACTCATTTTAATTGATAGTGCAGGTCTTAGAAGTAAAGATTATTTCAAAGTAAAAATGAAGGTTTTTTTATATAAACTAAAAAAACACTATTACAGGATAACTAAAAATGTGATGAAATACCAAAATTTAATTAGCCATAGTGGAAGTATAGATTATCAAAATGCAAGTCTTGCCATGAAAAAAACTTTAAGTTTAGTTACTAAAGAAGCTTTAAATCCAATTTTAAAAAAAATTAAATGTGAAACATTAATCATTTGGGGCAAATTAGATCAAGTTACACCTTTATATATGGGGCAAACATTTCACCGAAAGATTGCTTCATCAGGTCTTGTTGTATTAGATAATGTTGGACATTTTCCTTATTTAGAAGATGCCTTTACTTTTAATAAAATTATATCTAATTATTTAGGAGTAAAATAAATGATTCTATTAATAATTTTTTTAATTACTTTTAGTGGATACTTATGCAAGTGTTATATATATCTTGCTAATATGTTTCAACAAAATCATTACGACTATCATAAATATTTTCAAACTTTAAATAGTTATTACCTAAAAAAGAAATATCAATACTTTTATTATTGGGGTTTATTATTTTGTTTATTAAGTTTTGTTAGCCAATATTTTTTATATCTTACAAATCTTTTCTTAATTGTTGCAACTTGTTATAAAAATCATTATATTATTAAGTTAAAATGGACAAAAAGGATTATTAGACATTTTATTACAAGTCTTTTTCTTTGTGTAATATATATTTTGTGTTTTTATAAAATAACCATTTTAATCTATTTATTAGGTATCTTACTGCCATTAATCATTGTTCTTGCTAGCCTTATTAATGCGCCAATTGAGGCTTTAATTAAAAAACATTACCAAAAGCAAGCTAAGACGAAATTAGATAAAGCTGAAAATTTAGTTAAAATTGCTATTACAGGAAGTTTTGGTAAGACTTCAACTAAAAATATTATCAATGAAATTTTAATGAATAAATATTTAACTTTAAAAACACCGAAGTCTTATAATACTTTAATGGGTCTTACATTAACAATTAATCAATCATTAAATAACGAAACTGAGATTTTTATTAGTGAAATGGGCGCTTTTTTTCCGGGTGAAATTCAAGAAATGTCCATCTTTATTAAACCTGATATTGCTATTATAACTGAAATAGGGATGCAACACTTATCAACCTTTAAATCACTTGATAACATTACGAAAGCTAAATTTGAAATTGCGAAGGGTTTAACATCATCAGGATGCCTTATTTTAAACTATGATAATCAAGCAATTAGAGAGTATGATATCAAGCAATTGCCAACTAATAAAATTTATACATATGGAATTGAAAATGGTAAATACCATGTTAAAAACTTAAACTTTTCAGAAAACATAACCTCATTTTCCATTTATGATGGTGATCAACCCTTAATCGATATCAAAACGAAATTATTAGGAAGACATAATGTCTTAAATATATTAGCCGCATATGTTTGTTTAAAAGCCTTAGAAACATATCAAATATATATTAAAGATATTGACTTAGTCAAAATAATTGCTAATATGAGCCCTACTTTGCACCGGCTAAGTTATCAAGAACAGCCTCCATTTCATATTTATGATGATTCTTATAGTTCTAATATTGTAGGATTTAAATATGCAACCGAAGTATTAACAAGACAAAAAGGTAAGAAAATCATCATTACCCCGGGGATTGTTGATGGTGGTGCCTTTGATGAAAAGCTAAACATTGAAATAGCTAGTATTATTAATGATAGTTTTGATGAAATCTATTTAATTGAAAATAAATCAAGTAAAATTATTGAAAGCCATCTTACTAATCCTCAAACATATTGTTTTTCTACTTTTAAAAAGGCATATTTAACAATTCTTACGAAATATAATGATAGTGACGAAATCATTAACATCTTAATCGAAAATGATTTGCCAGATAGTTTTTTAGAAAGGTAAGAAAAAATGAAAGATGATAGAATTAATGTAGGTATAATTATTGGGGGAAGAAGCGTAGAATGCGAAATATCGCTAATTTCGGGCTTACAAGCCTATTTTGCGATTGACAAAAAGAAATATAATCCCACCATCTTATACCTTGATAAAAACAACCATTTATTTGTTGGAAAATCCCTAACTGATCTTAATACATATAAAACCGATTTAAAAAAGGATTTAGAAGAAGTTTTTCTAACTAATCAACATAGTCAAGTATATTACCATACTCTAAAGCATCCAAGAAAAAAATATCCTATTGATGTTTTTGTGCCTGTAGTTCATGGATATGGTGTAGAAGATGGAACGATTAGTGGATACTTAGATATGTATCAAGCTATTTATACTTCTAGTCAACTTATTTCATCAGCAATTATTCAAGATAAAGCAACAACAAAAGCTTTATTAGATAAATATCAATTACCAAATATTGCATATCAAATCGTAAATGAAGGTTCCCCTTTTCATTTAGAAATAGAATTACCCGTTATTATAAAGCCTGCTTATCTTGGTTCAAGTATTGGAATTCAAATTGTCAAAGAAGAAGCCGGTTTAACTGAAGCCATAAATGAGGCGTTTAAATATACAGATCGCCTTGTTATTGAAAAAGCCTTAACTAGCTTTAAAGAATATAACTGTGCCATTTTTAAAGATCGTGATGAATTAGTTTTATCTTGTATTGAAGAAGTAACTCATACAAGTGATATCTTATCATTTGTTGATAAATATGAAAACGAATTAAACAAATTATCAAATGCTTCAAACCGAATTATTCCCGCTTTAATTGATGATGAATTAGCTAACAAAATCCAAAATTTAACTAGACAAATTTATTTATTATTTAATTTATCAGGTGTTGTCCGAATTGATTATCTATATGATGATATCAATCATAAGTTATATATTAATGAAATCAATAATATCCCAGGATCCCTTGCTTTTTATTTATTTGAACCCCTTGGTCTTACATTTACCGAACTGCTTTCCAAACTCATTCATAATGCCATTATTAATAAAAGTGTGAAAAATCAAAAAATTACAACATTCAAATCAAACATTTTAACAAAAAAATCATCAAAACTGATGAATAAATAGGAATAGTATGATATAATTAAATGGATGCTGACGTAGCACAACAGGTAGTGCACCTCCATGGTAAGGAGGAGGTTGCTGGTTCAAGTCCAGTCGTCAGCACCATTTTAAAGTAAAAGTGTAACAATGGTTGCACTATTTTTTATTTGGTCATAATTTAACTAACATACATAGAAGGGTAAAACCTCAACTCTACAACCGCCCTGAAAAAAATAATCGTCCTTTCAAGGATTTTTTTATACCTAAAAATGACTTAAAAAGAAGTGCTCTTTGTATGATAATATATATAAATACTTGCAAAAATAAATATAAATGTTAAAATAAAATTACTTATATTAGTTAAAATCATTTAATTTTGAAATGAAAAAAGGAGTAACTTATGAAAAAACATCTTTTTAAAATTATAAGTATTTTTACTATTTTTATCCTAAATTTTTCATTAAAATGCACACATACAAAAAAGAGTGTAAAACCACTACTTTATTATAGTGGTAATTGATT
>CANQDG010000006.1 GCA_947591495.1 uncultured Bacilli bacterium | reverse complement strand
ATATTTTTGCTCCCTCTAAATTTAATTCGTCTCCTACATGGTATTCTGTTTGGATGCCTTCATCACGTAGTTCAACACTTACAACATGATCATTTTTTGTGCATCCGGTCACAATTAAAGCTAAAACTGTTAAGAATACTAGTAAGAAACTCTTTAATGTTCTTTTCATAAAATCCTCCTTTATTTTTTTATGTTATTGAAGTATAAAACATACATCAATATAAAAATAAAATAAAAAAATTATAAACTATTTTTTTATATAATAGTTTTACGCATTAATTTTACCATATAAAATGTAAAAAGTAAAACGATTTTATATTTTTTTTGCAAAATATTACTGGAAAAATGGATATTTTTGCTAAATATTTAAAGATTTTGAAAATTTTGGTCAAATTTTGTCATCAAAATTTATAGCAAAAAGCTCGATTAATTTTTTTATATATGAAAATCCATAAAAAAAGAGAAAACTTCAAGCATTAAGCTTTTGTCGCTTTCTCTTAAAAACTTTTATTTAATTAGTTTTATTCTTCTTTAGGTTTAAATGTATAAGTATCTTCACCTTCTAAAGAGTTTTTATCATAAGTATATGCACTACTATTATTAGTAACTGTTGCACCTTCTTTGGCTTTTAATACTACACTACCTTCTTCTACCATTGCAAAACTTTCACCTATGACAATGGTTGTGCCTTCAGCCATATTAACTGATCCATTAAATGTATGATTAATTTCAAGTGTTGATGTGCCCTCTAAGTTAACAGTTGCACCTTCTAACATATTAATTTCACGATTAACAGTTAGTTTACTATTATTGATTAAATTAATTTCAACATTTGACATAATATCAAATGGAAGAGTTTCAATATTTAAAGTTGCACTAATACCACTAGGAATTTCCGGTACTACCATATGTGCATATCTGAAAAATTCTTCATAAAGTTCTAGTTTAATATTAAATTTTGTCGTTATTGCTTCTCCATCAAGTGTAAGTTTAATTTGAGGCATTTCATTCTTTTTGGTTGATGGAATAAATTCTTTTGTTAAAGTTGTTCCTTCTTTTAAAGCGATTAAGCCAGTTGTATTTTCATCAATATATGGAACAACAATATCAGGAACAGTTGCCTTAGCTGTATCAAATGGAAGAGCAAATGTTTCACCCATAAGACTAACACCAAATACTGGCTTTGCTCGATAGATAGCATTGTATTCTATAATCATTTTTACTTGGAAACTATGTAAACTATAAGAATTAAATGGGAAGAATGGGAAATCACTAGGAATTGAATTAACATCTTGCAACATTTTAGCCAATTCACTAAATTTACTACCTTCTGTATTTTCAAAATTAACGATGAAAAACATTGGTTCAACAATTGTCGCACCCGCCTTAACGGTTATAGTGCCACTACCTTTTAAGGTGTTGCATGCTATATCACTTGGAAATTGTGAACTTGGTGTTATTCCATCCCAATCTGAAATTGCTGGAGCAAAATCAGTAAGGGTTTCTGGAACCAAATAATCAATTTCTAATGTTTGATTTTTATCTAAAACAATATCTTCATCTAAAGTGGTTGGACCAATAATTAAGATGGTATCACCATCTTGTGAATCTGCGACAGCTTCAGTTAATGATCCATAATATTTAACTGCCTCAGCAGTTTTAGAATGTAATTCTATCATATAAAGAACAATTGTTACTTCGGTTTCACAAGCTTCATAATTATCTGATTGAGTAACATATAACGTAATTATATAGTTTCCTTCACCTGATAATGTAAATTCCTTTAATTTTCCATCATTTTCTCCATAACGATACATAATTTCTTGTTCATTATTTGCTTTGTTTAAATTAGCCCTAATTCTACGTGCATTATAACTTAGATGGGTATACAAACTAACTGGATTTTTACCACCTAAATCAGACATAATATATTTTTCATAAGCAGGTAAATAAATGGTTTTTTCTTCAAGTACTATTTCTTGTTTAGCAGGATTAATTGTGATAACTACCTCATCAGTTGTTGTAGAAGTAGTATAATCATCTACTGTTAATGTTACAACACAATAGTATCTTCCTGAATCAGAAACATCTTCAAGGGTAATAGATGTAGTTGTTTGAGCAGCTAATAAAGTAGTATTTTTATACCATTGATATGTTACTTCACCTGTTTCTAATAAAGTATGAGCAGCTGTAACTGTTAATACAACTTTTTGATCTAAAACATATTCACGTTCTACTGTATTATTTTCAATAGCTTTTTCTTGATCAGTGCCAGTCATACTTACTGTTACTTTTTCTAATTCATATATAGCAATAAATTCTAAATCAGCTTTTACTTCAACCTTAGCTAGGTCAATTGTTGTATCACTTTGAGTCTTATATGCCCAGCCAACAAATACATAACCTGTTTTGGTTGGAACCTCAACTTCGCCTATTTCTTCTAAATATTTAACTTTTTTAGTTAAAGTTGTGCCTTCTTTAAAACTACCTATTGTCGCATCAAAAGTTAATGTATATGTATGTTTTTCCCAATGTGCTTCTAAATCTAAATTCTTTTCTACTGGTTGATCAAATTGATATTCTTCTCCATCTAAGAACCAGCCTTTAAAGTCATATCCTTCACGGGTAGGGGCTTTTTCTAACTGTGGAACTAGATCTTCATATTCAACTTCTTTTGTGGTTGTATTTTTACCATCTTCAAAACTTCCATCTCTTGCATCAAATGTAATTGTATATTTTGACTTTTTCCATGATGCTTGTAAATCTAAATTCTTTTCTACTGGTTGATCAAATTGATATGCTTCTCCATCTATGAACCAGCCGACAAAGTCATGACCTTTAAGTGTTGGAGTATCTGGTTCTTCTACTAAATCTCCATATGCAACCCTTTGACTATTAATAGAACTTCCACCATTTGAATTAAAGGTTATGGTATATACTTCTTTTTCCCATTTTGCTTTAATTACTTTATCTTCTGTGATAGTTTCATCAAAGTCAAATTCTTCTTCATCTATATACCAACCTTGGAAAATGTGACCTTTTCTTGTTGGTGTTTCGATTTCTCCTACTTTTTCTAAGTATTTAACACCTTTAGTTAAAGTTTCACCATCTTTAAAACTTCCACCATTTGCATCAAAAGTTACATCATATACTGTTATTTCCCATCTTGCATGTAATGTAATACTTTCTTCTAATTCTGTGGCAAAGTTAAATTCTTCATCTTCACCTTCTAAATACCATCCCTTAAATGTATATCCTACTTTTGTTGGGTCAAGTGGTTTGGTTGCTTTATCTTTTTTTAAGAGATCTTGCTTTTCTACATGACTTCCACCTTCACTATCAAATGTTACTACCAAATCACCTAATACTTCAACTTCAAAAGTTACTTTATATTCAATATTAGCTAAGGTTATTTTGGCTACGATTGTTTTCTTTCCAGGTCTTGTGAAGTCATATGGTTCTACCATATCCTTAGTTATATCAATTACTTCATCTTTAAAAGCATAAGCGATTAATATTTTTGCTCCCTCTAAATTTAATTCGTCTCCTACATGGTATTCTGTTTGGATGCCTTCATCACGTAGTTCAACACTTACAACATGATCGCTTTTTGAGCATCCGGTCGCAATTAAAGCTAAAACTGTTAAGAATACTAGTAAGAAACTCTTTAATGTTCTTTTCATAAAATTCTCCTTTTAAAATAATATATAGTAATTATACCATATTTTTTACAATTATTTCAATGATTTGACAAGTTTATATAAAATATTGTTAAAAATATAATGCTTTTTTATTAATATTTTTAAGTTTTTATTTTTATATGAAAATTTTATGATGTTTTTTTAAAGTTTTTTAAGGTGTCTTTGATTCTTTAATATTAAAACAGGTAAAATCTACAAAAGAGATTTTACCTGTTTTACATTTTTATCTTTTACATATTAGCAATCATCTTAATATGTAAACACATATTCAATTTGGGTTTTATTCGAACTAGCATTTTGATATCCAAAAGTTACTTTTAAGATCTTATTTGTTGCTTTATCTAATGTAATATCAACTACTAAATTTTTAATGGAAGAACCATTATAAGAAACAAAAATATCATATGATGTTTTTAAAACTGTTCCTTTGAATTCTATTTTTGAATCATTTTCTTCACAAGTATATTTTTCAAAATCAGCTTCATTTAATTCGTAACCACTAAACAAATCGGCACTTGCAACTGGTAAAGTTGTTGTTTGTGTTGTTTGAGTGTATGGCTCATCATAATCCAAATTGTTTATTTTTTTAGTTGTGATGGTTTTTGTAACATTGCCATCATCTGTTAAGACATTTTCTTCTATTTCTTCAGCGATTAATAGTGATGCTTGTTCGATTGTAATTTTTTTGGTATATGATTTATATGTAACTTCAGTATTTGCTAGAGCATCTTGAACCATTTTAAAGTTATTATTTTCATTATCTTGTTTGCATCCAACAAGTCCTATAAGACAAATTATACTAATAAATAGTCCTAAAAAGTAGTGTTTTTTCATCTTAAATCACCCGCTTTCTAATCAAGAAGAATAAGTATTTGGCCGCTTGACTAACCCATGTAAGGATAGCGATGCTTGCAACAGCTGCTGTCTTTTTAAAACTAACTGATCTTGCAGTCGCTAAATCTTGTTCTGTATAAATTGTTAAACGATTAAAATTATCAAAGGCATTTAATAATTTTTCTTCATCGATATCTTTATAATAACGTTCATCTAATTCTTCATACAACGCTTTTAATTCTTTTAATTTGGTAAAATCATCAATCGTAATCGTATTAGATAATTCATCAATTTTTCTTTGAACAGTTATTGGACTAAGTAAGGTTTTAAAAGTATACTCAATGGTTGATGATTGTTCATAGTCTTCTGTTTCTTTATAACGGAAACTAATAGTATATTGCGTTTTTTCTTGTAAATTAGAAATAGTGTTTGTAAATGATGAATAATCTTGTTGATTTAGACTATATTCCATACCACCTTTATTCCAATTAGATGGAACGGTAAATGAATCATATCCAATTGTAGCATCATTAATATCAAAGGCTTCAATTGTTTGTTTAGCTTTATGAACGATATAAGTAAATGTTTTAGTACCTATATAATTGTGCTCTAAATCATTAATTGTATAAACAATTTTGTATGTTCCAGCATGTAAAATGTTATCTACTGCTTGTTCATTTAAGAAGTATTTTGTGCTACTTAAAGAATGATATTCATAATCAAGGGTAATATTTAATTGTTTAACACGGCCATCATAAGTTTTTTCCATTGATGATTCATTACAATTAATAAATTCGGTTAAGTCCTTTGGTAGAATGGTAAATTCTATTATTTTACTACCTGTATAATTATTTATAAATTGAATATTAATTTGAGCTTTTCCAGCATTTAAATTATTAGTATATTCTAATCTATAATTAGTATCAAGAATTAATGTTTGACCAAAATTAATGGTTAAAGTTGGATATTTTGAAGTGCCATCATATGTGCATTCATCGTATTCTTTGGTAATTGTTAATTCTTCATTAGTTAAATCTTTAGCAGTTATTTGGAAAGTTTTAATAATTTCCTTACTGCCTAAATAATTTTTTTCAAAAGTAATTGTAGCTGTAGCCTCACCAACATTATGATTATTTGCATAAACGATGGTATATTCTTGAGCATTTAAAGTTAAACCATCTTGATCAATAATTGTAAAGGTTGGTTGTTTATCAGTTCCATCATATACTAGTGATAAGTCATTTTGGGTAATGGTAGATTTAGCTTCATCTAATATTTTATGATTAATGACGAAAGTTTTAGTTCTAATAAGCATAAAATCATCAGCATAAAATTCAATCTCAATATCATATGTGCCAGCATCAACAAGTCCTGTAACTGGTGTTCTTTGATTATCAATCATCATAAAGAAACGATATTGGATATTTTTTTCAGCAAGTTCACCCTTAACATCAATAATTTTAATCATTTGAGCTTGGCCATTATAAGTTGTTTCTAATTCATATTCCACATCGATTGGCGCAAATTCTTGATAATTAATAGTTAAAGGATTTGAAGTAATTGACATTGTTTGATCTGGGGCTATAGCAATATCTTTAATTTCTATTACTATATTGTCATTTAAACCATAATCTTTTAATAATTCATGATCGAATAAAAGTTGTTCTTTAGATATTTGAATATTTTCTGAAGTTGTAATAATTAAAACATCTTGGTCTACTTGCGTGGTATTTTCACTAGTAATCGAAAATTCATCTCTTTGAATCTCTAAGATAAAAGCATAATCTATTGCTACTAAAAGATGTCTCTCATCTGCACCATAAATTGCAAAAGTTTTTGGAGTTGTCGTCCAAGCAATATTTTTAGAATCTTGAACTTGGGTAGCAGCAATTGTAACTATATTAGAAGGATTAGCTAAATAGATTTCATAGTGATCAACTACTTCACCTTTTACGATTGGGATGATTTCATAATCGTTAGTATTTAAGTAAGCATCTAAAAGAGCTGATTTTTGTTCGGTTAATGATATGTTAGAACCAATAATCATTTTTCTTCTTACACTTAACTGATTAGATGAAAGATTATTACCTGAAATAATTCCCACATTTTGGGCTGTTCCTTCTACTGTAAGTTCTACTTCTTTAGAGTCGTTATATATATAAGCATAGCCACTACCTGAAGTTTTTTGAATGCTACCAAATAGGCCACCTACATAACTACCACCATAGACATTACCACAGCTTGTGTTACGTCCACTTAAAATCGCCGATCTCATTAATCTTCCCACAAGGCCACCTATATAATTTGCGCTAACCTCTTTCGTTCCAATTGTTCCAAAGTTACAAACATTATTAAAATCAACTGAAGCACAAAGTTCAACTACTAAGCTTCTTTCATCGCCACTACCTTCATAAGTATTATCATTTTGACCAGCACGGCCGACAATTCCGCCAATGGAACTTCCACCACTAAGGGCAACAATGTTTGCTTCATTTGTAACGTTTGTAAAATGAGCATAAGCTGTTTCACCACCGGTATTAGTATATCCTAAAATACCACCAACATCATATTTACCCGTAACACTTGCATGATTATGAACATTTTCAACATAAATTGTATTTTTTCGAACATATCCAATCATACCTGGTGCATAGTTATCGTGTTCAGCAATTACTGCACTAACGGCTTGTAAGCCTTTAAAAGAACCATAAATATGAACATTTTCAACATAATTAGTTGAAGCATTTAATTGAGTTGAAGCAATTTGACCATTGGACAAAGTGCCAAATAAACCTACCATATAAGCTTCATCATAATTCATTTCAATATATAAACTTTGATTATTACCATCAAAACTACCTAGGTAAGGAGAAAATGGCGTCCAAGAAATTCCATAGAAATTATTAGTGCCATAAACACCTTTACTTTGGGTCATATCAAAATCATAACGGTTATTAGATAAAGCGTCTGCATCTAATTTAATGCTAATTTTACCAATTTGACGAACGCCACAAGTTTCGTCTTCGGAGTTTTCATAAGTTAAGCCTGCTACATTTTCGCCATATATATTACCATTAATAATCCATGATAAATGTTCTAATTGACTAGCTGTTTGAACTAAAACATAAGTTTTTTGATGATTTTCTACTGTTTCTAAGTTAGCTAATTCATCTGGGGCATAATGGGTTAATTCATTTAAATTGATTGAGACATTTCCTCTAAAACTAGATGTTGTGCGGTCAAAGAAAGGAACATAAACATAACCATTATTATGTTTGATTCTTACAACTTGACCAACATAGTTAGCATAAACACCATAGTTTTCCGTTTCACTTAGGCCTAAAGTTGCCTCAAAATTACTATAAATCGTAATTTCTTTTTGAGCTTTATTAATTTCAAGATGGTAATCTTGATTAAGATTAAAGACCTCAATATCTTCTTCATTTGGCAAATCACCATCAAAATGAATAGTCATTTTATTGCCAGAAGATTCCATATAAATTAAAGAGGTAATGAGATTTCTTACTTGATAGCCAAATACGGAACCAAAATAAACATAATTTTGGGGATTAATAACGTTCGCATCTTGTTGCACGATACCACTATTATAGGTGTGATTGAGGTTAACACCTTTAGAAGTATTACTAATACCACTTGGAAAGCCAATGATGCCGGCTGTATTTAAGCCACCTTTAACTTGACCATTTTGTAAAGAGTTGTCAATTGTTACACCATTTCCACTACCAACTAAGCCACCGACTCTATTTATTCCTTTAACTATTGCTTCATTTGTGCATTTATCTAATTTAACATATGCATAGTTTGTTTGTTCATTAGCCGAAAAACTAGCTTCTGTAGCACTACCAATTAAACCACCTACATTATTTCTACCTTCAATGGTTCCTTTAATAGTTAAGTTTGAAATAATGGTTCCTACTCCATAATTAAAAGTGGTACTGCCATTTGGATCTAAAGTTACATTCGTGGTTGCGGGAACGACTTTACCAAAAAAGCCAACGTTATCAACATTTGTTAATGAAATGTTAACTGTTACCACATGATTATTTCCGTTAAAAAGTTCACCACTAAAATTTGTAAGTCCTTTAAATGAAGCCTCAGCAGAAACATCAATATCATCCATTAAAATATAACTTGCTAAACGTGCATTCTTTTCTTGAATGATTTGATTTTCAGAATTAGTTTCGTTAATTTTATCAGCTACATAAACTAATTCTTCTTTGGTTTGAATTTGAAATGGATCATCTTTAGTTCCTGCTCCTTTTAAAGTTACCGAATTACCTTTAACTAAAATCGGTAATTGCCATAATAACATAAAAGCAAATAAACCAATAACAAATAAACTTCGAATGGTTTTTTTCATTTTATTCTTCTCCTTTCTTAAGCTTTAGGAATCCAACTATAAGCATCAGCTGATTGTAAATCTTGGACTTGCTTTTCATAATTAAAACTACTTTCAGAAGAATACATTAAGAAGGCAAATTTTTCTCTACCTGATGCATATGGTAAATTTTTACCAACAAAGGTAAGTAATTTTGAATCTTCAGCTTCATATTTTATATCGTTAAAACCAATGAAATATTCTTTAAAATCTTCCGTTTTGAAATCTTTTCGAATAATTGAACTATAATTTTTTCCACCACCATAGAAAGCAATACCACCATGAACATATTCATCATTTCCAATTTTGGTGATAATTGATTGCAATGTTGGATCATTTTTTGCGACGGCCTTTACTAAATCAGCTATATTAAAATCAATAATTGTGATGCCACCTGCTCCTTCAACAAGGGTAGAACTATCAACATTATTCAAGTTTTTCCAATCGTAAATTTTAACTTCATCTTCTAAAATAAGTTGAGCAGGATAACTTGTAGCTGCCATATTTTCCCAACCAGATGATACAAATTGATCTTTATAATTTCCACCTGATAGGCCATAACCATCTAAGGCAGGGCCACTAAAATGTGATTCAATACCAATACTAAAAATACCTGAGGTTGCAAATACACAATTTTTCAACGTTACAAAAGTTTTAACTAAATCTAAATAATCTTGATTATTTTCATAATTACCATTAAATTTATCTTCAACATTATAAATAAAATCTTGATTTTTTATTTTAAGATTTGGACTAGCTTGTTCAAATGCTAAATTATCGTTTTCAACTGATCCTTCAACTAAGACATCACCGACAACATATTTGTTCGATCCCATCTTTAATAAGAATTCTCTACCAAAAGAAATAACACTACTTGCTACATTTACATGAATGACATCATCAGGATTACTAGTACCAAAAATTCTTAAAACAGTACGACCATTCATTAGCCGTGAATTAATGATATTAACATTATCACCCATTACTTCAACGGTTGTTCCTACATGATTTAACATATTCAAATCGACTGTTTTGGGACTTGCCTTTTGAGTTTGGGAACTAATAATATCGCTTAATTCATTACAAGCTGTTAAAATAACATTATTAATTGTTACATCTTGATCAACTAAGAAAACAATATTATCTTGACCTTTAACGGATGCTGCTCCATTAAAACTAGCAAAATTAAGTGGACCTCTAAAAATAGACTCAGAAGTTATTTTACCGGTTGCATCATCACGATATGTAAGGTTATGAGCATTAAGAGTAAAGCCATTGCCATAAAGGTTTTTCGAAAATTTAACTGCATATTTAATATTTGGTTGGTTACCGGTTTTATTATTATAATATGTCCAATCCCACGTGGTTGGCATTTCCTCAACTTCGTCACCAAATTCATCAAATTGATTGGTGCGACCTTTAGCATTTAATCTTTCTTCATCAATACTGCTACCAATTGTTACTTGTAAAATAAGATCATAACGACCATCTGTAGTAGCTTTCATCAAGTCTTGATAAGAATAAATATTAACACTATCTTTGACTACTTCAAAAGTAAAGCTATCACTGCGGGTAACACCTAATTTTTTAGCACTAATCGAAGTCGCAGTAATCGTAACTATGCCACTATTAAGAACATAAATTTTATTGTCTTCAATTTTAACTAAATCTTCCCGATCACACGTTAATTCATAATCAGATGTATCAGTGCTAATACCACTAAACATAATGGTTGGCACAAAACTATCCGCAACATATTCATTACCTTGTACTTTAAATTCACCAAATTTATAAGTTTTTTCTTTTAAGGTGCCATATTCAAAAGTTCCTTCTTTAATTGTGATCGCAGTAGGCACTTCTAAAACTTCAATTGTGATTGTCTTCGTAATATTTTTACCAAAAAACTCTACATTACATGTAAGATCAACACTATTATCAGCTTTTTTTCCTTCAACATCAACTGCTTTACCAAAAGTTGTTAACTCAACACTATCAGAATTAGCTTCCCAAGTTATTTCACCATCAAAATCTTCTAAGACATCCGAATCTAAATAAAAACGACCGGTTGCTCCTAACATAATATAGGGATTTCCTTGAATAGTAAATTGAACTTCTTCTTCGGTTAATTTATGAACTTCTAAAGTATTTTGATATTGATTATAATCACTATGATTAAGTTGAATATTAAAGTTATAAATTGTTGCTTGTTCGAAAGATAATTGCAATGCTAAATCAACAGTTTCTTCATTATCACTTATTAGTTTAATTTCGGCTTTATATGGTAACGCTGATGTTTCTTCGATTTTTAATATTTCATTTGGATCAAGTGTTAAAATATCCGCATGACCAGTTTCAACTATTTTCTTTTTATCTAAAACGATATTCATAGTAATCGTATTATTGATAGTCCAAATAACTGATTGTTCTAAGTTAAAATGAGCATCTGTTTCATGTAAAAAGACATCAATCGTTTTACTTTTCTTAATTGGTCCATGAATACCATCTTCTAAAGTTGCTGTAATTGTAGCTGTTCCGTTTTTTCTAGCCGTACACAATCCTGTATATGGATCTACTCGAATAATTGATGAATCACTTGATTCCCAATTAATGATTGAAGGTAAATCAGGTCTTGTTGTGGTTGAGATATAAAACTGATCACCCATTTCAATTTTATTTTTATTTAGGGGTGTTTTATTTTTATCAAGAAAATTACCTAACTCAAAATCAATAACTTTTTTACTTGTAACATTAACAGTCAAACTATCACGAAATCCTCCATCAATCGTTTCTACTGTTATTACATATTTACCAACATCACTTGCGCTAATTAGGCCTGTTTTTTCATCAATTACAAGACCTTTTGGTGTGCATGTAATTTTAACATCGCGATTTTTGGCTTCTAATGGAGTCACTTCATATTTTAAATAATGGCTTTCATTACTAGTTAATTCGATATCTAAAAAACCATTTTCCCCTTTTTCAATCGCAATATCGTGAACAGGAATATCGGCCAATACGGCAGCTGTTTTAGAAAAAGAGAAAATTGCAAAAGTTAAAATAATTGGAATAACAAGCATTAAGGCCATAATTTTCTTTTTCATTGGTTTTCCTCCTTAATAAACAGTTTCTTGATATTTTTTTATTAATCCTTTAAAGAAATAAAAACAAGCTATACCAAAATAAACAAGACAAATAGCAAGGACACATAAAAGGGCAACAAGGGGTGAATGACTTTGCATCTTTTTGCCATTAACAAGAAAAGAAATTATAAAACTACTTGCGCCAATTAATAAACTAAATAATAAACCGGTTCCAATAATAAATGAAACAGTTGTATTTTCTTTATTAACCTCGCCATTTTCTAATTGATCAAATGATGGATGGTTTAAATCTTTTCTTGTTGCAATTAAAACTTCTCCTGTTACAAGTAGGAACATTGCTATTAAAATTAAAAAGAATTCTAAAAGATTGATATAACCGCTAATACTAATAACTAAAAGACTAATAAAAACTGATATATAAGAAATTATGCAACAAAAACATACTTTAATAAATAATTGTTTTTGATATGAATAAGGTAATCTTTTACTTAAATTAAACATTTTACCTTCTCTTGATATATTTGTTGCACAAAAAACATTCGTTAAAACACTAAACATTGAAATAACAAAGACGCATAATTCAACATTCCAATTATCACCAATTAATCTTTCAATAAATTCGGTGAAAATAAGTAAACAACTAAATGTCATAATTGGCATAATAAAGGCCATTACAAAATATTGAAATAAGTAATTGGGTGAACGCCAAATCGTAACAAATTCTTTTTTTAATAAAGCAAAAAAAGGCGAACTTTGTTTTATTTTAGTTTTTTTCTTAATCCCTCTTAGAGGTTTTGTTCCATATTTTAAAACGTTAGTAAATAAAAACTTAATAATTAAATAAGTAATCCCAAAGAAAACTGCTGAAAGAAGGATAATTAAAAATAGTGGCATAATCCCATTATCCATTAAAGCAGTATGGGCAAATAAATTAGCTGGATATGCATATTTAGCAATATTGCTAATTAGATCAATGGTTTTTTGATTAAAAATTGATTCAATACTACCTGTTTCAAACCATAATTTAAAAACAGAAACAAATTTAATATATACAACAAAAAACAAAGAAATGCCTAAAATAAATAAAATAGCTGTTAATAAATATCTTGATTTTAAGAAATTAACAATTCGAGCAAATGGCATCGCAAGGATTGACGCAAAAATTAATTCAACTAAAGGTAATAATAAACAAACAAGAATTGTCATAATCCAAAACCAAAAATTTGGATGAACAACTATAGCAAAAGTTATATTAATCGGTAAAATAGTTAAAAGGGAAAAAAGAATTTCATGAATATATAAAACAATAAATTTAGACCAGAAAATTGTTTGAGCAGAAACAGGAAGTTTAACTAAGATTTTCATACTTTCATCAAGCATAAAAGATTTGGTAATTTTAGTCATTCCATTGACTACTCCTATAACAATTACAATAAGATAGGCAATCGTTAAAACTTCATGTTGTCTTTCTTTTAAGGTTGACACGCCATTCATTTTGATATCTTGATAACCTTTAACAAAAGCATAAAAAGTTAAAGTGAAGGCCGCAAGCAAACAAAGAACAATAATAATTGATAAGATATTACCCAAAAAATTATGATATTTTTTGTTTTTAATTTGATACAATTCAAATTGTTGCTTGAATTCTCTTTTGGTTAAAATAGCTAATTGATTCATTTTGTTTCACCATCTTGCTTAGAATCAATCATACGTTTTTTGTTATCTTCAATAACCAGATTAAGGAAGTATTCTTCTAAGGTTTGGTTAGGATTTTCTTTTTTAAACTGAACAAGCGTTTTTTCTTCAATTAACTTGCCATGATTAATAACAATATAACGATCACAAATTTGTTCAACAATATTTAAGTTATGCGATGAAAATAAAACGGTTTTGCCATTTTTTTTATGTAATAAAAGAAATTCTTTTACGGCAAAAACCGTTTGTGGATCAAGTCCAGTTAATGGTTCATCTAAAACCAATAATTCAGGTTGATGAATCAATGCTCCCATAATCGAAATTTTTTGATGCATTCCATGAGAATATGAACTAATTTGCCTTTCAATAGCTAATCCTAAATTTAAGTATGTTTGAAATTGGTCCATTCTTGCTTTTCTAGTATCAGTATCTACGCCATATACATCAGCTAAAAAGTTCAAATATTCTAAACCCGTCATTTTTTCAAACACGGCATGATCATCTGATGCATAACCTATATTTTGTTTAGCTTTTAACATATCATCTTTAATATCATAATCACATATTTTTACCGTTCCTTCTGTGATTGGATGAATACCGGTTATACATTTAATAATGGTTGATTTACCCGCACCATTTTGGCCAATAATACCAACAATTTCTTCCGAGTAGCAAGAAAAATTAATATCTTCCACAGCATAATCATCTTTTTCATGATATTTTTTAAATAAATTTTCTACACTCAACACGATTTTCTTGTCGCTCATAATTCCTCCAATTTGTTTTTTTCAAACAATCATTATTTTTTATGTGCTTTTTGATTAATTATACTATATAAATCGATATTTTTCAATAAAAAAGTGCTTTTTACGACATTCTTAATCTGAAAGATTATGGAAATGTTGCTAAAAGTTACAAAAAAGCCCTCTTTCAAAGGATATATAAACTATTTTAAGAAAAAATATCATAGCTTTTATTAACAACTAAATATAATAATTTAATAAATAATTTAGCTTAATTTTATGCATCATACATATGATAGTTTATAATTTTACAATCACTATTTTGCTTTTGCTATATCAAATAAAAAAATGCACCTAAAAATTTTAAGTGCATTCGATTCGTCTAAAAATAATATTATATCTATTTTTTAAATGCGCCACTTACAATAATTTGTTCCAAAGCTTTTATTGAAGTTTCATAAGTTACATCATCAAATAAAACTCTTTGTGTTACAGTAATATAATCATTATAGAAAATTTTTTCATCAATAATTTGTCTTAAAATTGTTGGAATATCATATTGATCTTGAGCAGAATAACAATTTTTATGTAACTTACGTTCTTCTCTAACTTCGTTTACTAAAACTTTGAAAGTATCATCAAGAAAAGTTATTTTCAAAAGTTGATAAATATCGTAAATATGTCTTGAATGATCTTTAATATTGTTCGATATTTTATAATCACAAAGAGCAAATACTTTGTCAACTAATGTTCTATTTGCTGACTGCACACGAATTTCAAATGGTTTCATTTCAAATTCTTCAATGGCCTTTAAATCACCAATTTCTTTAAAAAAATCATAAATCATTGATGTGACATTTTTAATTTCATAAGGAAAAACCTTTACCATAAATGCTGTTTCAATAAATAGATAAGGTTTTATTCCATCATCATTAAAAAGAATGGGATACTTAATTTCATAACGATTATAATCTCTACGACTATAAATATTTTCTAAATTTATTAATTCAAATTCAAGTTCATTGCAAACCTCAATGATTGCTTTTTTAAGATTTCGTTTGTTTGTTGAAGTTAAGTTTTTGATATCAAGACTTAAATCAATATCTTCAGAAAAACGATTAATGATTTTATAGCACTTTGAAAGTGAAGTTCCACCTTTAAAAATTAAGTTAGGTACTTTTTTAACAAGCGATTCTAAAAAAAGTGTTACATAGTAGTCTTTTTCAATAATAGCAACTGATGTATGTAACCTATCAGCAACTATTAACAAAGTGTCATAAAATAATTTAGGATTCTTATGCAAATTCATTTATAATTCCACTCTCCATTATATTTCTAGTTGTTTTAGCAGGGAAAAAACCTACTAATTTATATACATCTTTACTTTTAATTTCATTTTCTTTGATAAACTTAAATACTTCGTTTTGAACCATAGAATTATTTAAATATTCTTTAATATCAATATTACTAAATAATTCAAGAATGGTATAAGCATTAACATTTTCTTTTGTTATCGGTAAACGTGATTTACGAAGAATAATTTTACGATTTTTAAGTTCTATTTCTCTCACAAACATCGTTTCATTGTTTGTTATAACTTCAATAGTAGATGCTACTTGCATAGTAAGCATAAAATTTTGTTTTAATTGTAATCCACCATAAATACCATAAACCAAATCATTATTAGCGATAAATTTTTTTTGTACTACTTGCTCAACTGATATAAGTGATAATCCATAACGAGTTTGTGTTGGAATATAATAAATGCCATTATCAAACTTAATGATCTTTTCTTCTTCTTCAGCTTTTTTTAAAAGTTGAAATACTCTAGCTCTAGAATACTCTTTCATTTCTTCTAAAATTTCACTTGTAAAAATTGGTTCATTAACACCAAATTTATTTTTTAGTCTTTCTATCACTATTATCACCTCTTATAAAATATTAAAGTTTAATAAAATTATACTAATTTCAATATTTTTTCTTTATTTAAATCTATTATACATTATTTAAATAGATTTGTCAATGATTTATTTCATGACAAACTTTACTAGCGCAATAATATTGATAAGAATTAAATTCTTTAGTTATGCGATTCTTTTAATTTTTTTCAAATTATTAATTTTGTTTGCAAAATTTATTTACACTCTTTGTTTTGCTTACCATTAGTTTTCAAATTGTTTTGCGTTTTTATCTATCATTTAGCCCTATATCAAATAACAAGCATTAGATTTTAAAATTTATTAACCATTATCTACTTCAATATTACTATTTTCGGTTTGTGATACTAAACTTGGAAGTAAATACCAATGGTTGGACTTTTACCAACTGAATTATTTCTATGCCCGTTACGTAAGTAAGAGGCCATTTTTTAAAACAGCCTCTTATTTAGATGTTTAAATAATTTATAAGTCAAAACTTTTTATAAATTTTCGATACTAGTCGCTATTATATTATTTCCCAATGACCTTTTTTACTTGATCCAACATATTTAATTTTATTAGATTTTCTAATTTCTCGAGCAATGGTTGGTTGAGATTTACCAATTTTTTCAGCCATTTCCATACGTGTTATATTTGGATTATTTTTAATTAAATTAATTAAAAGTTTTTCTATACCTTTTGTGGTATCGTTTTGAGTATCATTTTGGGTATCATTTTGGGTATCATTTTTATAATTTGCATTATAAATAACAACACTAAAATGAGTTTCTGTAGCATAGAATTCTACGTGATTTTTATTGTCATTAAAAAGTCTATTTGTGCCATTAACTATTTTATCAAAACCGCTACCACGACGATCCATAAATTTCATTCTAGCAAATATATCAGCTAAAATTGGATTTCTTCTTATTGAAGGAATATTATTAGTATTTAATGTTTTATTAATTAAAACACCAGAAGCCATAGGCCCAGGAGAAGTAATAACTATTCTATTATCATAAATATCAATAGTTACTTCTGATCCTACATTAGTATATTGTCGGTGAATAATGGCATTAACTATTGCTTCTCTTATGGCTATGTCATCATATTCAGGCATTTCGATTCTACCATTTGCATCTTTTTTCCATTTTTTCTTGGTATTTTTTTTCACAAAGTTTAATGCTGAATCCAATAATTTAACAAGTCCACCTGAATATTCATCATCATCAGATGCTTCTTCTAATGATGTTTTATTTAAACCATTCCATCTAGTACAAAATATTCTATTATGTCTATATATATCTTGATCAGCAAGTAATATTCCTGCATTTGTTAAAAAACCATCTTTATTCATAAGCGAAAAAGAAATATAATCTGAATCAGTTAATTTAGTAAGAGTCTTCTCTAGAAACGTTGCTTCAAAGAAAGTGAAAGAATAATTATTTTTTAAATAAGTTGTAATAATAGAATCATATGTTTTATTTTGCCCTTTTAAAATAAGTTCTTCTAATATATATCTTGGTGCTTTAATACTTTGATTTCCACTTCTAATATATGCTTCATTTACACCATCAAATGAATAATAATATGGTGTAGCTGGACCTGGCATAACCTTTAAAGAAACATAAACAAATTCGTTTCCATTATATTGTTCAGAATAGGGTTCTAATATATATGTAGGTATAGGAGATATTCTTGCATTAATTAATTCAGAAATTTTATCGCATACATTTTTAGGATTTTTTATGCCAACAAGATTTTTGTTATCGTCCACGCCAAAAAATAATGAACCACCTATTCCATTAGCAAATGCAGAAACAGATTTAAGCCAACTTTTTGGTTTGCTAATTTCTAATTGTTCTTTAAAATCATAATCTGAACACTCAGCAATTAATTTTTGTAGCATTTTAGAATTCTCCTTTACTATTTTTTAATTAATTACATTATTATTATACAGTTAAAACCACTTATATAATAACAAAAAAATATAATTTAATTAATTTTGTTTAACTTAAATTAATAAAACTGAAATTTATATTTTTAAAAATAACTTATTTCATATTAATCTATATTCTCTATTTTCAAATTATTATAAACAACTTTTTAAAAAATTTCATTATACTATCAAATAATTTATATATATTACTATATAAATTATAAAGTTAATATTTCTATTTAAATTTTAAAGAGTAAACAAATAGTGATTTTCTTAACTACTAAATTAGTATATCATAAATTTGTGTTTTTTTCAATTGTTTAACATAGACCTTGTAAAAAAGAAAAAACATCATTATAGATTGCATACGATTGATTTTATAAAATATCTCCATATACAATTAAATAATCTTTCACTATCTATCCAATTTATTTCTTTTGCTTTTGCTTAACGTAATAACTATATCTTCGATAATTAAATACCTTTTAATTTTTTAATTACAAAAAAAATTTTATTTAGATACAAGGCATCTAATTTTTAAATAAAAGCCACTAAAGTTATATATGCTTTAGTGGTTATGATTATATATATCAAAACTCCCAATTAATTTATAGAGTTTTCTTAAATCAATAAATTATTGTTTGGCTTTTTTAAGAAAGACAAAAGCTAAACTAGTAAGTGTACCTATTGTTGCAAAGATTAAAGTTCCCTTACTTTTTTGACAATTTTGACAATTTGAAGATGAAGTTTTTTCGGTATCACTAGATGATGCATCTTCTTTATATTCATAAGAAAAGGTTTGTTGATAAGTTTTTTCTTCAACTTTAATGGAATTAATTTTATAACGATAGACAACTTGGAAAGTATAAGTCATATTAGTTGATGCTTGATAAGTTGTATGGTAATGATCACCATCTTTTAATAATATTTGACGATTATTATTTTGATCAACTAGATATACGGCCGATAAAGTCGAAGTCGGATCATCACAAGATAAAATGGCTTCAAATCCACCTGATATTTTGACAAATTCAACTTGAAAATTAGTTGGCTCAACTAGTGTTGTTTTGCTAGCTTCTTTTGTATCGTTTATTTGAAAAGTTTTGATTAAAATATTTATTTCTTTGCCATCTTCTTGATAGGTAGCAACCACATTGACAAAATTAGATGTTGATGGATCTAAATTATCAATTTTAACATTTTCGGTTGTTGTTATTTTTTGACCATTAACATAAATATTAATTTGACTATTAGAGTCATTTGTTTTTTGATAATTAAAAGCAATGGAAGTATTAGTTATAACAGGCTCAGAAATTTCTACTTGCACTTTAGGTATAACAATTAAAATGGCATCAGTTACTTTACGATAAGGCGTTTCACATGCTTTATTAAAAACCTTAAATGTGCCATTTTCTTTGATAACTAGTTCTGTAGATCCTCCGCCATCTAAATTAAAAGCATTAACACAACCTAACTCTTGCATTAAATAAGCTTCTTCTGTTAAAGATATACCAGCCATATTAGTTTGTCTACCATCGATGGCACAAAGATAAACATTTCCTTCATTATCAAAACCGACCGAACTTCGGGGATCACGTCCTTTACAAAAAGCAACTGATTGATCTCCCATTTCCTCAGGGGTTTGAATGATTCCATTTTTTAATGGTTGACTACCTGGTCCTATAACATTATCATAGTCTTTTAAAACGCCTGTTAGTTTGCGTTCAATTCTAATAAAGGGTTGTTGTTCAAGAATAGTTTTTACTTCTTCATCAGTTGTAGCAATTGCAACATTGCGATTAATCGTTTTAAGTGGGGCTTTAACAGTGCCATCGATGAAAATATTATCATAACTAAAATTATGTAAAGCCTCAACTTCAAAATAACTAACATTATTAACAACTGTTGTTGTCATAGTGCCATTATAAAAGGTTGTTTGATTACTAGCTGGCGCAATATTTTCGCCACTTAATTGAATTTCTTTAAAAGGAAGATGATTAGCATCATAAAACGTTAAATAATAATTACTAGAAAAACTATTAACTTTGGAAGTTACAAAATCAATTTTATCAGATTTAAAACCTAAAGAAAAATATTTTGAATGATTGTTTGCTTTAACAACATTACCATCAACCACACAAGCATTAACTGTTTCATACGGGTTATATGTAAAGAAATATCCACCATTAATGGCTGCTAAAACTTCATAACCGGGATGATTTTGTTCATAGTTTTTCGCAATAGTTAAAACATCGCTTGCGACAATGCCATTTTTATCTAAAACACAACTGGTTACAACTCTTGCACTTGCAAGATTAACTTTGACATAACTAATATTTTGATTAGTTGTAACACCTGCTTCATTTGTAATTTGAGAGGTGAAGCTTTGATAATTACTATTAGTTGCAAGAGAGCCTTCCGTGGTTATAACTTTATTACTTAATGAAATATTACTAGCAGCATTTACTTGAATTTTTGTTACTAACATAATTGAAATCACCAAAAAAAATATAAAAACTATTTTATTTATTTTATTATTCATCATTTTTTTATCTTTCTCTTTATTCTTTTTTAAACGTTGCGGGATGAATTGAAACTTTTTCTCCCCCTTGTTCTGCGTTGTATTTTTCCACTGTTACAGCATCCGGACTTGGGCAAATCATTGATATATATAAATCTTCTGTAAAAGCATATTTACAAAGTTTGCCATCTACTTCTTTATATAAATAACAATTATACCAAGTAGCAGTAGTCATCGCAGCTTTAGTTGCTTTAGCGGTATAGCCTTCATTACCAAATTGATCAATTGAATTAACCCGTTTAAACTCCGCCTTGTTAACACCTTGACCACTTGAATGGAAAAGAGGACTATAAAAATCCATTGGCATATCATTAGGTAAATGATATCCTTTACGAATTTTAACATATTTTTCAATGGTCGTTGGTTTTACCACTTCAATACGAAGTTGTAAATAATGAGGAAGTGGTGAATATACTTTCATTCTAATTACATCACCGGGAAAATAATAATATGCTAATTCTTTGGGATCAGTTGAGTTCCAAGAATTGACACTTTTAACTAATGTACAACCATTTTCAGTTTCTCTTGTATTATAAATAAAACGCCAAAATGGTCGATATCCAAGTTTAGGAGCATCTAACCCTAATTCATAACTAGTATCAGCCGTTGGATAGGTTGTATTATATCCTACGCCACAATCTGATTCTAAATCGGCTTTACCACCAAGATAGACATTAGGATTATCCATATTACGTCCGCTACCATCTAGATTAAATCTAGCAGGATCAGGAATAAACTCGCCAAGTTCGATTTCGGCTTCAATACCTAACCAATTATCAACTGATGAAACGACTTTACGATACCATGCTCCTAAAAAGCATTTAGGGGTTGGCAAATTTTGTTTTGGTAGCTTTCCATCTGATGCGAGTGGTACATTATCAAATTTTCTCGTATCAACATATCTACTATCTAAAGTAGGCTTAAATTCACTCATTTTATCATTTCCCTTCTGTTTAAAATTCTTGCACAAATTATTATACCTTAAATATTTTAAAAAAGCAAGAAACTTGTCTAGACATTTAAAAAAATACAAATTATTAAAGGACTTCATTTTTAAAAAAATGTATAAAAAAAGAACCATCACTGTTAAACTTTGGATCTAACAATTTAGGTTCGGTTATTTATTATTTTTTTAATTAGAACTATTATTAAAAGTGCTATTTAAGGCTTTAGCATAACTAATAATGTCTTGATAAGATATAATAGTTGTATTTTTATCAGTTAAACCTTCTGATACAATACCAAAAGTATCACCAACAATTAAATATTTCTTTAAATGATATTTACTAGAAATATTTTCATGATAGAGTGCATTTTTAAACAATTCTACTGGATTTTCATCTTCAAATTTAATCTTTTTATAATCTAAAAATAAAATTGCAATTGCCTTATTTGTATCATCATTAGCATAAACATATAAGAATTCATCATTTGATCTAGTATTAATAAGTTTATATGGATAAGCTAATTCTTCATCAACAAGCCAAAGATTATTAGCATCTGAACTTTCATCAGGATTAGGAATAAAATAATTATTTACTAATTCTTCGGTTGTTACATCTAAAACCATTAATCTTTCTAAAATTTCAATCGCAGCATTTCGCTTATTAATAAAGTTAGAAAATTCACTTCTTAAGTTTTCACAAAGTGGCATTACTAAATCTAAAAGGCGGGTTTTAACATTGGTGGTGCCATCTTTAAGTGCTTTCGAAATCTGATCGGTATTTCTCTTATTAAATTTAAGATGTAATTTGGTTAATTCGATTCCTAGTCTTTCTTTATTTGCGGCGGCAAGATATGAAATATTTTCTAATTCTTCTGGTGCATATTTGATTAAATATTTATATTGTGGATAATATGTTTGTAAATATTCATTGATTTGATTATCTCGTAAATTACGCATTGGCAATAAATAGTTTTTCAAAAATTCATTAATTTGATTATAAACTATTTCATATAAATTAATGCCTAATTCAAAGTGAGGTTGATCTTCTTGATTTTCTTCTTCAAAAATAACATTACTAAAATAAGTTCTTTCACTATTAACATCTTTATCAAGGAAATCGCCACTAACATAACATTGATAAATTGCTTTTTTATCATCAATATTAAAATAGGTTGGTAAATCTTGAATATTAGATAGCTCATAACTACAAACAACACGATTTTGAGCACAAATATAAATACGATGTTTCGTAACTGAGGTAGCATTTAAAAAAACATGACGAATTTCAAAAATAGAACCATTTGAGATAAAGTTTTCACCTTTGGTATAAATAAATTTTTCTTTAACAAAAAATTCATTTAAATCTATTAACTCCATTTCATCTTTAATTTCCATTTTAGGCATTGAACCAATAACAAAACCGGTTGCAAAATGTTCAATAATTTTATTAGCAATATCTTTAAGGGGAATTTCCGTAACAGTACGAAATTCGGGATGTAGATTACGTAAGAAAATTTTAGTTTCAATTGGGGTATTACTATCAACTTCTTTGAAAGTTTCGTTATGAATTTCATTATCAATATTAAATTGAAAACTTCTTTCATATCTTTTTTGGTTTTCTTCAAAAACACTTGTCACATAAATCATTTCAAAAGCTTTTAGCCAATTGATACGTCCTACTCCTTTGCCTCCAATTTCGACTTTATAATCGGAATCACTAGTACAAAAAGAATCATAATTACGTTCAATAAATCCAATTCCATTATCAGTAATCTCAATCGCAAAAATACCTGGAGTATAATCGGTTATGCGATAACTATCACGCTCAATCCGAATGTTAATATATCCATCTTCTTTTAAGCCACGTTCATCAAGCGCTTGAATAGAATTGGTAATTGCCTCATATAATGGCACAAAAGCATCTGATGTAGCAAGTTTAAAATTTCTAACCCGATTCTTAAAATTAAATTTCATAATAATACCTCATTTTATTTTTGCAAGATTTGTTATTTAGTTTTAGTATAACAAATTTCAACAACTTTTGCAAATAATATCAATAAAAAGTTTATAATAATTAAAAACCATATTCATTTTAAACCATCTTTTCCATAGTTGTGCTATAATTGTATCTGACAAGAAAGAGGTAATCACATATGAAAACTATTATTTGTTTAGTTAGACACGGAATGACCGATTGGAATAAAAAAATGATGATTCAAGGCCGTAAAGATATTCCTTTAAATGAAGAAGGTATTGCTCAAGTTTTAAAAACGGCTAGCCGTCTAAAAGACATAGCCCTTAAATGGGATGTTTATTTTAGTAGTCCTTTAAATAGAGCATTAGAAAGTTGTAAAATTATTAAAAATTATTTAGATGATAGCAAAGCTGACATCATTATTAGACCAAATTTAACTGAAAGAGAATTTGGTAGTGCTGATGGTTTAACTATTACTAACGATGTTTATCAAAAAATCTTAAATAATGAATATTTAGGAATGGAAAAAGCCTCTGATGTTTGTCAAAGAGCTATGCAAGAAATAACTTCCATTTTAAATGAATATCAAGGAAAAAACATTTTAATCGTAACGCATTCTCATTTTATTAAAGCTCTTTTTACTATTATTGATCCAAATTTAACTTTTCATTCCAAACTTAATAACGCATCACTTAATTTTATTGAATTTGAAGATCAAAAAATTGTTAGTTTTCATTTTAATCAATAATTTTCCAAATAAATATTTCCTATATACAAAAAAGTCTTCTCTTATTGGAAGACTTTTTATTTTTAGAAAAGACCTTTTATTTTGCCATCCTCATCAACATCAATTCCTTCAGCAGCAGGAACTTTTGGAAGGCCTGGCATGGTCATGATTTTACCTGTTAAGACAACAATAAATTCGGCCCCAGCACTAATTTTAACATTTTTAACAGTAACGATAAAATCATCTGGTGCACCAAGTTTGGTCGCATCATCAGAAAAACTATACTGGGTTTTAGCAATACAAATTGGTAAATTACCAAAGCCTAATTTTTCTAATTTAGCTATTTGTTCTTTAGCTGATGTTAAAACTTTTATGCCTTTACCACCATAAATTTTTTGCACAACTGCTTCAATTTTAGCTGTAATTGACATATCTAAATCGTAACTATAAGTAAAGTGCTTAGGTTCATCACAAAGTTTAATAACTTCTTCGGCAAGCTTAATGCCACCTTTGCCACCATCTTGCCAAACGGTTGATAAAATAGCTTTAACACCTAAATCTTGACATTTTTTAATTACTAAATCTATTTCTTGATCAGTATCAGTTGGAAAGCGATTTATAGCAACAACTGCAGGTAATTGATAAACGTTTTGAATGTTTTTAACATGTCTTAAAAGGTTAGGAAGACCTTTAGTTAAAGCTTCAAGATTTTCTTCTTTTAATTCTTCTTTAGCCATGCCCCCATGCATTTTTAAAGCTCTAATTGTTGCGACAATAACAACGGCACTTGGAACAAGATTAGCCACCCGACATTTGATATCTAAAAATTTTTCAGCGCCAAGATCCGCACCAAATCCTGCTTCAGTTACGACATAATCACCTAATCTTAAGGCCATTTTCGTAGCCATTACCGAATTACAACCATGCGCAATATTAGCAAATGGTCCGCCATGAACTAAAGCTGGAGTTCCTTCTAAAGTTTGCACAAGATTAGGCTTTAACGCATCTTTTAAAAGTGCTGTCATGGCCCCTTCAGCTTTTAAATCATGAGCTGTAATAGGTCTATCATCACTAGTATAACCAACAATAATTTGACCTAATCGTCTTTTTAAATCCGTAATGGAAGTTGCAAGGCAAAGGATAGCCATAATTTCAGAAGCAACAGTAATATCATAGCCATCTGCACGTTCTACTCCATTAAATTTACCACCTTGACCGTCCGTAATAAAACGTAATTGTCGGTCGTTCATATCTACGCATCTTTTCCAAGTGATTTTAGTCAAATCAAAGCCTAATTCATTACCTTGATAAATATGATTATCTAACATTGCCGCAAGCAAATTATTAGCAGCACCAATTGCATGAAAATCACCCGTAAAATGAAGATTAATATCTTCCATTGGAACAACCTGTGCATAGCCGCCACCAGCTGCTCCTCCCTTAACGCCAAAAACCGGTCCTAAAGATGGTTCTCTCAATGCTACCATAACCTTTTTACCAAGGCTTTTTAGTCCATCAGCTAAACCAATCGTCGTCGTTGTTTTTCCTTCACCAGCTGGAGTTGGGGTAATAGCCGTAACTAAAATAAGTTTGGCCTTTTCTTGAACTTTATCTTTTAACAAAGACAAATCAATTTTAGCTTTATATTTACCATATTCTTCTAAATATTTTTCATCAATTCCCGCTACTTTCGCAATTTCTTTAATATTTTTAGGTTTGATACTTTGCGCAATTTCAATATCTGACAACATTTATTTTCCTCCATCCAAACACAAGATTTTTTATATTATATCATTAATTAAATAATTATATGACATTATAACTCTTAAGATTTTTCTTTAGTAAGATCCATTATTTTACCTTTTGTCATTTTTAATAAATCGCTTGGTTTAATTGCTATTTGATAACCTACTAAGCCTGCACTAACATACATTAAATCTAAAGCTTGGGCGCTTTCATCAATATATGTTGGAAAAAGTTTTTTCATCCCAATTGGTGAACATCCTCCATGAATATAACCTGTAAGAGGTTTTAAGTCTTTTTGTTTTATCATATCTATGCTTTTTTTATTTAACGCCTTGGCGGCTTTTTTAAGATCTAATTCTAAGGCTACTGGAATTACAAAAACTAAATAATGATTAGTATTATCAACAGTCACAAGAGTTTTGAATACTTTTGTTTTATCCTCGTTTAAAGCCTCAGCAACCCTAATGCCATCAGTAATTTCAGGATTATAGATAAAAGGACTATATTCAATTTTATTTTGTTCAAGAATTTTCATAACATTGGTTTTTAGCATAATAGTTATCCTCCTATCAATTATAGCATATTTTCTTTTTTTATTTGAAAAAAGGCATTTTAAAAGGAATTGAAAATCTCAATTCCTTTGTAACTTTATTGCCAAGGTTGGCTTGTTGTAAATTTATTATATGTTTGTTTAACTTTTGTAACATCTGCTGGTTCGGTTTTATACCAACCACGTTGTTCCATCGCTTTATAAATTTCGGACTGCATTGTAAGTGAATCATTTAAACTATCCGTAAAGGTCGTTTGCACATTAGGAGTAGATGATTCAATTGTGCCATGCATATATAAATCACAAACACCTTTAGTAACTAATAATAAATCTTCCATTAAAGCTCTATCGTCCATTAGTTGCACCTCCTAAAACGCCTAAAAACTTTGTTTCTAATTCTTGATTCTTTTGCTTTAAAGTCGATACAAAGGCTTTAAGATTAGGGTCTTGTAAACTTCTTGAATAAGAATCGCAAATTGTTTTGATATGTTGTAAATGACCAAGTGCATCTTCAACATATAATAATTCTTTTCCAGTCATATATTTATTCCTCCTATAACATTATTATTAAGAGAAATTTATGTTTTATACATTTTTTCTTTATTTTGGTATTATTTTTTAATTTTTTAATAAAATATACTTGAAATAGTAGCGCATTTGTGATAAAATATACTTGAAATGGTGGCGCATTTGTGAAAAAACATCTAAAAAATAGTGGCGCATTTGTGAAAGGAAATCAAAACAATGGAATTTAAAAGAAAAATATACGATAAAATGCTAAAATGGAAAAAGGAATATGCTCCGCATTATGCCCTATTTATCAAAGGTGCAAGACGAGTTGGCAAATCTACTTTAGCGCTAAAATTAGGGAAAGAAGAATATAAATCCTATATTGAAATACGTTTTGATAGGGCTCCAGATGAAATAAAAAATTTATTTGTTAATTCATTAGAAGATTTAGATATTTTATTTAATCAATTACAAATCTTTTATAAAACAAGATTATACCCTAACGAATCCTTAATTATTCTTGATGAAATACAACTTTTTCCAAAGGCCCGTCAAGCGCTTAAAACTTTATTAGAGGATAAAAGGTATGATTATATTGAAACAGGATCACTTGCTTCGATTACTAAAAAAAGCAAAGAAATTTTAATACCTTCCGAAGAATATCAAATCGAAGTACAGCCAATGGATTTTGAGGAATTTATGTGGGCATGTGGCGATGGAATAACAACCGATATTATTAAAGAACATTATAATAAATTGTTACCTTTTGGCCAAATAAATAAAGATATAATGAAAAGGTTTCGAGAATATCTTTTAGTTGGTGGAATGCCTCAAGCAGTAGTTGAATATGTCAATTCAAAAGATTTTGGTAAAGTTGATTTTATTAAACAAAATATTTTAAATCTATATGAAAATGATATTGAATTTCAAAACGAAGAAAATCCTATATATATTAAAAATATTTTAATGCATATTCCATCTGAACTTTCTAAACATGATAAGCATTTTGTTGTATCACACATAAAAGGAGCTAGAAAAAGAGAATATAAAGAACCTATTAAATGGTTAAACGAAGCAAACATTGTTAATATTGCTGAAAGCGTAAGTGATCCTAGTGTTGCTTTTAATCTTTCAACTATGAATAATTCATTTAAATGTTATATGGCCGATACTGGACTTTTAATATCACTTGCATATAAAAATAAAGATTATTTAGAAAACGAATTATATAAATCCATTTTATTTGATAAATTACATATTAATGAAGGAATGATTATTGAAAACGCAGTATGCCAAGCACTAAAAGCAAATGGCCATAATCTATATTATTATAAAAAAATTGATAAAGATACTAAAAAAACGATTATGGAAGTAGACTTTCTTATTAGACAAAATAATAAAGTTTGTCCAGTTGAAGTCAAATCATCTAATAACTATCAACTTTCATCTTTATTAAAATTTAAAACAATGTTTAATTCGCAAATTAAAACTTTATATGTTTTACACGAAGGCGATCTAAAAAGAGAAGATAATATTATTTATTTGCCTTATTATATGGCCTTTTGTTTATAAAAAAGTAGCAAGAAGTTTTTAGCTTCTTGCTTTTGTTTTTTAATTATTTGATGATTTACTATTTTTCGCAACGCTTGCCATAATCTGTAAAATAAAGCGAATCAATTCAAGGACTGAAATAATTAAATCATTGATATATTGAATATTATATAACTTAAATAAGTTAACCATTTGATTGGTTTCTTCTTCGGTTGCTAAATCATTTTCTCTTAATAATTCTAGTGCTCGTTTTTGGGCTTTCTTTTCACTCTTAAGTGTCACAAAAGCTAAAATAACAGAAACTCCAAATAACAAAATACCGATTATTGCAACAATTAGTAAAACTAACCCTTCTGACTTTAAAATAAATAGATCAAGAATTGCTCCTATTAAAATAAGTGGAATAAAAGCAAGAGGGCCAAAAGTAACAAATGGTACTAATTTAACTCTTTTTCTAACATCGGCATCGTTTTCTTTATCTAAAATAGCAAGAGCTGTTTTTTCAGCACCTATAGCAAGCGATGTAATACTAGTTTTATTTTTCGTAAGTCTTCTAAGTCTAATCTTTTTAAAATAATGGCTATAACTATTACCAAAAATAAGTGAACCACCTACTTTAACTTTAATATCTTGTAAACCATTTTTATCAAGTAAAAGTCTTGCGGCATCAGCACCCGTAATGTTGGCACTATTTTTAGTGCGATTATATTTTACATAAGATATAGCTAAAACAATGCTCACAATTGATGATATAATACCAACAATAATAATCAAAGCTCCTATTAAAATAATAGCTATGGTTAATAAAATACTAACATCATTTGATGAATTACTTAAAAACATATGCTACCTCCTACAAATATTGATAGCTTTATTATACGCATTTTTCTTTTTATTTGCAATATTAGTATTATTATTATTTAAAGTTTTTGCTTTTTTATGCTAATAAAATATAAATATAAACTTCATTTTTTAAAAAGTCTCTTTTTTTAAGAGAGACTTTTAGAAGTTATTTCTTAATGCTTTTAATCATCAACTTGCACATTAAATTGGAAAATTCTACACTATTAGTTGGTTTAAATCCTTCCATTAATAATGCTTGATTATATAATAAATTAGCATAATCTTTAATTTCTTCAGGGGTTTCTTTAAATACTTGATCTAAAGATTGGAATAATTCATGATTAGGATTGATTTCTAAAATTCTTTCCGCTTTTATTTTATCATTAGTAGGCATAGCATCAATAACTTTTTCCATTTCAAATGATACGCCATCACCTGATACTAAACAAACGGGTGAATCTACTAAACGTTTTGATAAAACAACATCCTTGACATTATCTTTAAGTGCATCTTTAAGGGCATCAAGTAATTCTTTATGATCTTTTTCTTGGGTTTCTAGCTTTTCTTTTTCTTCTTCAGTTGTAAGATCATCTAAAGAAGTTTGATTGATTGATTTAAATTCATGATCATTATATTTATTTAAGATTTTTAATAAGAACTCGTCAACATCATCTTTTAAGATTAGAACATCATAGCCATATTTTTTAACAATATCCATTTGGGGCATTGCTAATACTTCTTCTTTATTTTTGCCAGAAGCATAATAAATATCTTTTTGGCCCTCTTTCATTTGTTCAACATATTCTTTAAATGATATCATCTTATTCGCATTAAGACTTTCGTAAATTAATAAATCTTGTAGCATTTCTTTTTTGGAACCATAATTTTCATATGCCCCAAATTTTAAATTAATACCATAGTTTTTATAGAATTCTAAGTATTTATCAAAATTATCTTTTTGAATAGTTGCAAGATAATTCAAAATCTTTTTTTCGATGTTCTTTTGCATTAATTGAAGAACACGATTTTGTTGAAGCATTTCTCTACTTATATTAAGTGATAAATCATTAGAATCAACAATTCCCTTGACAAATCTTAAATAATCAGGGATTAATTCTTTGCATTTATCCATAATGAAGACACCCTTAGAATATAGTTGCAAACCCTTTTCATAATCGATTGAATGTAAATTTCTTGGTGGAACATTAGGAATAAATAGTAATGTACTATAATTGATATTTCCTTCAACATTAAACATTAAATGAAGCATTGGTTTTTCAAAATCATAAAACTTTTGCATGTAGAAATCATTTAAGGCTTCATCAGTTACTTCATTTTTACTTTTTTTCCAAATCGGAATCATTGAATTTAAAGTTGTAAGAGTTCTTACTTCTTCATATTCATTTTCAATTTCTTTGCCTTGTTCATCAAGTTTAGGTTCTTCTTTTGTAAGATACATCGTAATTGGGTATCTAATATAATCGGAATATTTCTTAACTAAATATTGAATCGTATATTCATCTAAGAATTGTTCATAATCATTTACTACTTTATCTTCTTCATCTTTAGTATCTTCTTTTAAATAAAGGGTAATTTCTGTACCAGTAGTAACTTTTTGACTTTCTTCAATCTCGTATGTATCTTCACCTGTAGATGTGAAACGATAAGCTTTTTCACTATATGGTGATTTAGTATCAACAACGACCTTTTTAGCTACAATAAAGGCTGAATAGAAGCCAACACCAAATTGACCAATAGTTTCAATATTTTCGCCACCTTCTTTTTGGGCTTCTTCTAATTTTTTTGCAAAAGCAAGGGTTCCTGATTTAGCAATTGTTCCTAGATTATCATCGATTTCCTCATAAGTCATACCAATACCATTATCGCTAATAGTAAGAGTACGTTCTTTTTTGTCTATACTAATGTGAATTTCATAATCATTTCTTTTAGGAAGTTTTTCGTCAGTTAATGATAAATAATGATATTTATCAATTGCATCGGAAGCATTTGATAATAATTCTCTTAAAAATATTTCTTGATTAGTATAGATTGAATGAATCATTAAATCTAGTAATCTTTTTGATTCGGTTTTAAATTCTTTAATTTCACTCATGTTATCACTCCTTAGCACTCACAATCTTTGAGTGCTAATTATATTATACCACTTTATTATTATTTGTCAATAGTTTTAACCAAATAAGTAGAATTTTTTTAACCTCTAAGTCAATAAAAAAAGGCAATCCATTAATTTAAAATGAATTGCCTTTTAAAAGCTTAAACTTTTAGAAATTTATGACTTTCCAAAGTTTATTATATTTCGTAAGTTTCGCCTGCATTAAATAATTGTAGACCAAAAGACATACCATTTTGAGCATAGATGCATAGGTAATCGCCTTGGAATAATTTTAATAAATATTCCATTTGATTATTAGGTGCTTTAATAGTAGATTCACCTCGATCATCTAGACCAACATATCCCATTCCGCCACCGGTAGTTTGGAAAGCATGATTAGTCTTATATTGTTCAGCTAACATATTTTTTAAAACAGGATCACTTCCGTCAAATGCACCATAATCAAAGGCTGGAAGTTCATCAAATTGGAAACTTGCTTTTATTTTTTCATTAGTTAAGCCTTCAGTTGAACCTGATTTGTTTACAAATATTAAATTCATAAAGGTTGCACCAGATGCACTATTTTTCAAGAATGAACGGCCATTAGCAACAAATGCTACATTTAAATTTTTAACTAGTGGTACTAAGGCACTTGCGCCTACTAAAGTAAACCAACCTTCTTCGCCTGTTACATAAGATTCTAATTTAGAATTGATAACTTTTGCTTTGGCAGGGAAACCATTTACATCTGAATCTTTATCATAATCACCATCACGAACATGGTCTTGAATAACAACTGGTCCACCAGCACCGATGAATTCTGAATCTTTAATTATTAAATTAGCAGAACCCCAGTTGTATATTAAGCTGTTAAAGTTTTCATAACCTTTACATTTTTCAATTAAGAATTGACAATCAGTTCTATTTGGCATATAAGTGATAAATGAACAAATCGTAATGTTATTGTATGCTGTAAAATTAGATCCTTCAACCTTTACAAGAATTTGGCCACCAGATTTAACTTCATTATCTGTACGTGGAGCATTACCAATAATATGTAAATTAGCCATTTTTGAAGTGGCAGTAGCTGCACCTCTAATTTTAATAAGTGTAGCATGAGATATTAAGTTAACATCACCTGTAGGTGTTTCTTCATTATCTGTATCAACAACTACTTCTCTTAAGTGTTCGGTTGAAAGAGTATAGTAATTTCCAAGAAGAGCAAAGTTTTCGTTTTCACCTAAATCACGCATATATAAATCATACCAGTCTTTCATTGAACCAACTGCATTTTCTTTATTTTTAACACTATCACCAAATGAATTAATTTCATCTTGGGTATAGAAGAAAATACTAGGAACATCACTGGCAGTAATTTCAATATTAGTATGTAAAATTACATTAGCAGGATGATAATCTTTATCAAAGCCATTAGCATCTTTAAATGCATCCCAAGCTGTATCACAATCTTTATCATTAATTGTACGATATTCAACATAAGCAAGTTCTTTAGCTTCATAAACATTATAACCATCAACAACTACAAAGTTTTCAAAAACCATTGTATAATTTTGAACATTAGTTAATTGTTTTTCAGTTAATCCTGTTGGAACAACTTCAATTTTAAAGGTTTCACCAACAGCTTTTTCAGCAAAATCAATTGTGCAAAGTTTTGGATCAATTTTGTCAACTAAATCAGTTGTTGTTTCTAATAATTCATAATCAGAACCATTGTAATGGTATACTCGAATCGTGTATTCCCATTCATCAACGATTGTTGATTCGCTATGACCTGTAGCAATATCTTCAAGTCTGAAAGACATATGTGGTTCAACTTTCCAAGGGTTATCATCACCAACAACATAACTTTGCGTTAAATCAGCAAATTCAGTATTTTTTTCTGTCTTAGTTGCGCGATTATTATTAAACTCAACAAAATCATCAGCTAATGCAACCGCATATACAATAACTCTTGATGTTACATCAAAATGAGCATTAACGATTAAATCTTCGGTAAGTGGTGTTTTAGTAAAATCAAATTGTGTATTATCATCTACAAACCAACCTACAAAACGAGAATTTTCTTTTGATGGATTTTTTGGAAGATCCGTTAAAAGTTCTTCTTCAAGGCAAGTTTTTTCATCATATTTTTGACCATCAACCATGAATACAACTGTTAAAGTTTTAGGATTAGTCTTTTTCCAATGAGCAACAAGTGTTATGTTGTTATCGATTTTTTGACTGCCATCAAATGGCTCTCCTTCTACAAACCAGCCTACAAATGTATATCCTTCTTTCGTAGGGTTTGCAGGCAATTGGATTTTTCCACCTGCATCAATTTGTACGCTAGCAATTTGTGAACCACCAGCCGTATCAAATGTAACTGTTACTTTACTAGTACATGCAACAAGAGTTAATAGTAAAGTACATAAAACTAACAATAAACTAAATTTTTTTGTCATATTTTTTTCCTTTCTTTTTATTTCTTTTTTCTTTTTACCAATTACGTTCAAAAGCAGTCACCTTTATTTTGATTGAATATCCTTTGATATCGGTTGACTTAATAGTAACAATAACTTCAGTCCCCACAAAGAATTCAATCGTAGCACTGCCATCTGATGTTGGTGTAAGTTTATAAGCAGCGGGATTTTCATCAACTGAAAAGGTTAAAGCTTTTTTAGTAGCATTATCAGGTGTAACTTGACAATTAATTGTGATTTTTAATCCTTCTTTAAATTCTTCTTCAATATAACCTATCAGGTTCTTAGTTTTTTCCATTTCTTTTTTGTGAACAGGATTATTAGGATCATACTTATGAAAATTATCCGATACACAAGTAATATCTGTAACAAATTCTGGCGTATTATAAGCCTTGATTTTAATTCCGATAAAACCTACAACAACAATTGCAAAAATATAAACTACCGCAATCGTAATAATAACTGATTTTTTCATTTAATCACCTCTATATTTCATAATAAAATGCTTTAATTCGTTTGATAAACATAAAGAGCGTCGATGCGAAAAAGGCCGCACTAATTAGAAGCATTTTAATTAAACCAACAACAATTCCAGTAGCCATCGTTTCAGATAATAATTTATACGCTATGATCGTATAAATAGCCGAAATAATAAATGCGAAGATGGTCGATTTATTTTCATTAGGATTATCAATATTATCACCTGTTGTTGCATACTGTTCATTTTGAGGATTCATAATATCAAGCGTTGCACTATATATCATATGACCATAATGTAAAAATAAAATCGCCATACTTAAAATAAAACTATTAAGAATTGTAAATTCTTTTTGATAACCAAAAACAAAACATGTAACAAAAACGGATGGAAGAGAAAATATCATATTAAAGATAATTTTTACAAATAAGGGATAAACCGCATTAATAGGTTTAGTTTTTTTAATATAACCTGCTCGTCCTTCCCGGCTGTAATAAGTGGCAACTAAGCCATTTGAAGCAAGAAGTGGTAAACATATTAATAAAATATTAAACGTATAAATTAATTCATCACCAAGCACACTTGTTTCCATGGCCTTATACATTTTATTTAAAAACAAAATCATAATTGGAACAATTATGTAAACCATTAAATAATTAATGGAAATGCTAATGGTTCTTAAATTAATTTTAAATTCTTTATTAACAAAGGTTATATATTTATTTTTCCTTTTATTAGGCTTATCATTACCAATCCGTTTATTAATTTCAAAATTCTTAGACATCATACCAAAATAAATTGGTCGTGAAATAAAATAAACTAATAAAATCAACACAGCACATATTGCGATTAAAACCAATAATTTAACTAATGTCATACCACTAATGAGATAAAGTCCTTTATGACTATATTCACCAATTAAAATATAAACTAGTTGAGCCATAATATTAAGTTTACTACGAACCATAATAAAGAAACTTCTAATATTTTTACTTATCGTAGGCCACTGATTAATAAGGCTTATATTATCAGGTATCAAATTAATTAAATAAACAACTAAAGCAACTACACCGACTAAAATAGCTAAAAATAAAATGATTTGAATAATAGGAACTTTTTTTAAAAACCTTCTAATATACATTGCAAGAATTGATAATAATGATCCAATTAATACTGGTAACATTAAGATAAAGAATAACGGAATAATGATCCATAAAAATAGCCATAAATTACCAAGTCCACGATATACCAAAAGGGTAACACAAGAAAGAATAATCGGAATTAAGAAACTTAATGCTTTCTTTAATTCATATATATAAAAAACAATAATACGGGAAATAAAAATTTTATTAGCGTTAACCGGAAGAGTAATTAAAACGCGATTATCTTCGGCAAAAAATAAATTAGTGGTTAATTCATAAGTACAAGAAATAAGCGATAGCAATAAAGATATTGTCACAACGACTACCATAACAATGGGGAAATCGCTATTGAAAAACAAACCTAAATAAATTGATAAATATAAAATAACAAATGCTATAACAAAAACAACTGTAAATTTTAAAATACTAAAAACGATTTTACGGAGAAGTTGTTTTTTATTTTTCGCAAAACTAAAGTCAATCTTATCTTTTAATTGCATTACAACTAACGTTTTTAATTGATTGGTCTTGGTAGTTTTTTTAACCTTTTTTGTTTCCTTCTTTTTATTTTCTTCTTTCGTAGACTTTTTAGAAGTGTTATTCTTCGGCTTTTGAACTTTTACTTTATTATTAGAACTATTAACATTTTCGGGCAAAATATGATTAATTTGTTTGTTACCACATTTAGAAAAAACAATTAATAAGAAAAGGATAATAAGCATTATTCTTCACCCCCTTTGAAATGTAGGAGGTTAGTTATTTGTTTGTACATCAGTAGCATTATCATATGAATCCTCATTATTGCCTATGGTATTTAAATAGAATTGTTCTAAGGTTATTCCTGATGCTTCGATTTCTTCAACCGATTTAACACATTGGATTTTTCCATGTTTAATAATGGCAATTCTTTCACATAGTTTTTCCACAATATCAATTAAGTGCGAACTAAAGAAAACAATATTACCAGCTGCCGCATGTTGCCTCATACATTCTTTTACTTGATAAATACTATTAGGATCAAGACCAGTTAATGGTTCATCTAAAATCCAAACTTTAGGATTATGAACTAAAGCTGACATAATGGTAATTTTTTGTTTCATACCATGTGAATAAGTCTTAATTTGACTATCAATCGAGGCTTCAAGTTCAAACAATTTAACATATTTATTAATTCGTTCTTCCCGATCTTCTTGCGAAACTTCATAAATGTCCGCAATATAATTAATATATTCACGACCTGTTAATTTTTCATATAAAGCATAATGGTCAGGAACATAACCAATGTTATATTTTGCCTCTACTGGCGTTTTACTAATATCATAACCACATACTTCAATATGACCATCCGTAATTGGTTGAATACCAACGATGCTTTTAATAATCGTTGATTTACCAGCTCCATTTGGCCCTAAGAAACCAAAGATTTCACCGCCATTTACAACTAAATTAGCGTCTTCTACGGCATAAACTTTCGAGGTTGCATATTTTTTAGAGAAGTGCATTAATTCTAATTTTGCTTCTCTTGTTTGTTGTTCCTTCATGAATTCAGCCCTCCTAACTTTGCTAGGCACTGAAGCCATTGCAAGTTTATCTTGTCTAATTTTTTTAAGTTTTGTATGTAATAAAAAGTGATCATCTGCTATTCTAAAACATTCCGCATAAACAAACCATACCGCAAGTCCTAAAAGAACATAACCAAGGAAGAACAAGAATTGATATAACGGATGGAAAACTAATAATTTACCATTTACTGTAAAACTAGTTGATAAATTAAAGATATTATTAGCCCAATTACCGAGTTTGTCAGCTACATAATTAGTGTTAATAAAGAAGTAATCAACGCTATGACCAATAGCAGTAAAATAAACATTTAAGAATAATACTAAAACAAAATAACCAAAAAACCAAACCATTGACCAATAGAATTGTTTAATCGTTGGACGCTTAAATTGTTTTAAAGCAACTAGTAGAATAGGCATAAAGAAAGCTATCCAATGATTATACCAAAAGTTAAAAATTCGCATACTTGTAATATTGGTTCCAACATCATAGTTAGGCATTAACATCGCAATTAAAGCCCCAAAGACATTAATAAAATAAGTAAAATAGAACAAACGTTTAAGTTTAAAAATCAAACATAAAGGAACGATAAACATGGCGGTATTACAAAGATGAAAAGGCCAAGTCCAAGGTTCTTTAAAGTTAGTATAATTAAAATTAACTAAAAAGACAATCATTGTCGCTACTGATATATATATTAAAAAGTAACGAATAACTTCTTCTTTTTGATTTCGCAAAGCAAAATATAAACAAGTTGGAATAATGATTGCTAAATAAATAAAGATACGATGATATGGCGTTAAATCTTTAACAATCATATCACGTTTACCATCACCAATGACAATTTGTAAAAAATATGATGGCATCGAAGCAATAAGCATTAAAAGGAAAATGCCAAACATTGCTAAAATTTCTTTATAATTAGTTTTTACTTTAATATTAATAACAATATTATAAATGCCTAAAATGATTCCTATTACAATTTCTAAAATATAACAAATTAGTAAAAGGGATGCTTTACTATCGCCAACAAATAAAGTCATTATGGCAGGTAGCATAATAGCATTTAAAATAAAAACTGGAATTGTAATAAATCTACTTAAATTAATAATTAATTTAAAGTTAAAAAAGCCTTTTAAAATCACAATTAACAAACAAGTATATTGTAACCAAATTGCAATTAAAGTTATAATTGTTTTAAACGGGGAAAAAGGCGTTGAAGCAAGACCAACATATTGACCAATTTGCGTTTGATAACTAAATAGTCTAACACCTAACACTACTATTAAAAGAATGGGTAAAATTCTTTCAAAAATTAAAGAAAGAACATTTATTTTCTTTTTAGCACCATCTAAAGCAAAGCTAGAACTGGCTTTTTCTTCATGTTCAATGAGATTATTATCTATATTTTCATTTATCGTTAAAGTTTCTTCATGTTTAGACATTAAAAGGACGATTCCTTTCTGATATTATTTCCCGTTTACTAATTACTAATAAAAAGGGGTAGTTTGCCAGTATCATTTAAATGGCGCACTTTTGCAATATAACTAGAAATATTTTACTATATTTGATTGCTATTTGCAATAACAAATAAGGTAGAATGCATAAAAGCATTATTGGAATGCACTAAAAAATTAAAAAATTAATCTAAAAAATAAAAGTAAACTGTTAAAAAAACAGTCTACTTTTATTCAAAATTCACTAGATTCGGAAGGCCATAAAGTAGGGGGGCAGCCTTCCAACATGCATGGATGTTAAAATTGGGGGGCATTCATCCACGCACACAAATATTATAGCACATTTTTTTTGACTTTGCAAGAGATTTTATCATTTTTTGTTAATTTATGTTGAAAAAAGTCCTATTTATGAGCAGCCTTAGAAAGGGCATCTTTTGCGGCAGCTTGTGATGCATCTTTCTTAGAACGTCCCTTACCAGTTCCTAAAATTATACCATCAAGATAAACTGACATAGTAAAGGTTGGTTCATTCGATGTGCCTTCTTTTTTGATTAAAACATATGTTAATGCCGATCTTGTTTCTGCTTGAACATATTCTTGTAAAATACTTTTATAGTCAATAAATTCAACTTGATCATTAGCTTTAATATGAGGAAAAACAACTTTTTCTAAAACTTTTTTAACATCGCTTAGCCCATTAGTTAAATAAAGCGCTCCTAAAAATGATTCAAAAGCATCATTAATAACGGCTTCTTTACTTCTACCACCGGAGATTTCTTCACCATGGCCTAATAAAAGCAATTTATCAATTTTTAATTCTTGAGCATATTTAGCATTAGCATTTTCACAAACATACGTTGCTCTAAGTTTACTCATTTTACCCTCAGGCATTTCAGGGAAATTATCATATATATATCTTGCAACTAAAAATCCTAAAACAGCATCGCCTAAAAATTCAATTCGTTCATTGCTTTTTAGATTGTGTTCATTAGCATAAGAAGAATGAGTCATTGCTAAAAGGAACTGATCATATTCTTGAACTTTAATGTCGTATTTTTCTAATATTTCATTTAACATTTTCTTATTTAACATTGGCTTCCCTCGTTAATCTAATTCTTTTTGTTTCATTTGATAATTGGCTTTTGCAATTTTAAATAGTTCATCATAGTCAGGGTCAGTAAAATTAGCTTCATTATTGATGATATTTTCTGAATCACTATTAGCAAGTTCTAATAAGGCCGAATCATCTTTTAATGATGCATAATGAAAATTCATTGCGCCTGATTGCTTTTCACCAAAAAATTCTCCTGGACCACGATGTAATAAATCATATTCAGCTAGTTTAAACCCATCAGTATTTTTTTCAACCATTTCTAATCTTTCAACACTGGCCTCAGTTGGATTATTAGCAATGAAAAAGCAATATGGTATACTATCACTTCGCATTACTCTTCCTCTTAATTGATGTAAGGTTGCAACGCCAAAACGTTCTGCCCCAAGGACAACGATTGTTGTAGCATTAACAACATTAACTCCAACTTCAATAACACTAGTTGCCACTAAAATTTGAATTTCATTATTTAAAAACTTTTGCATAATTTCTTCTTTTTCTTCAGTTTTAAGTCTACCATGAATAAGACCAACTGTTGCAATGTTTTCAAAATATTTGACCATGTTTTGATAAATTTCCGTAGCATTAGCCGTATCAATAGCCTCGGATTCTTCAATTAACGGCGTTACTACATAAATTTGATGGCCAACTGCTAATTCTTGCCTCATATGATTAATTACATCACGTTTATGATTTTGATCAACATATTTAGTAATAACAGCTTTTCTATTTTTAGGCATCGTTTTAATAATCGAGATATCAGTATCACCATAAGCCGAAATGGCAAGTGAACGTGGAATTGGTGTAGCACTCATTTTTAAATAATTAACATCAAGTCCTTTATTGCGAATTAAAACACGTTGACGAACGCCAAAGCGGTGTTCTTCGTCCGCAATTACAATGCCAAGTTTAGCATAATCGATATCTTTTTGAAATAAGGCATGGGTGCCGATAATAATATTAATTTGACCATTTGCTAAATTTTCTATTATTTCTTTACGTTGCTTAGCCGGTGTTGAACCGGTTAAAATAGCAATATTAATATCTTGAAATTGTGCTAAAATGTCGGTAATTGTTTGATAATGCTGTTTAGATAAAATTTCTGTTGGGCACATTAAAGCAGCTTGATATCCGCCTGATACAACGGCTATCATACACATAATAGCAACAATTGTTTTACCACTACCTACTTCACCTTGAAGTAACCTATTCATCGCAAAAGGAGCTTTTAAATCTTTCAAAATATCATTAATTGCTTTTTCTTGATCAGATGTTAGTTCATAATTAAGGGACATTTTTAGCTTATTAAGCATTTTTTCATCATAATTAATTATTGGACAATTATGTTCGTTTTGGCGCATATAATGTAAGTATTTCATGGAAAATTGATACTGTAACAATTCTTCATATTTTACACGTTGAATAGCTTTGTTAATTTCTTCCATATTATCAGAAAAATGGAGAATGTTAACTGTTTCTTTAAGTGATGGAAATTGATATTTGGTTATAATCTCCTTGGGCAAGGTTTCTTTTATTTCATCTTTAAAACGCCGATAAACCATGCTAATAATTTCTAAATACTTCGTTTCATTAATATCTTTGGTACGATAAATCGGAATGATATTTTTATTTAATTCATCACAAATAATAAAATTATTGACGGTAAAATTATTCATATTTTGATAAAACTTGCCTTGAACTCTTAAAACTGTTCCATAATTTAATTTGCCTTTTAAATATACGCGATTAAAAATTGTACATCGAATTTTTTGACCTTCAACTTCTAATTGGAAAACAACAGTTGAAAGTTTACTTTTTAGATAATTAACGGTTACTTTCGAAATAATCGTTCCTTCTAAAATGGTAGGCGTATCAAGTTCGGCATCCTTGATTGATTTAACCGTAAAATCTTCATATTTAAGGGGAAAATCAAATAAGAGATCGGCAACTGTTAAGATTTCTTTTTTCTTAAAAAAATTAACGTAGCGAGCCAAAATATAATCTTCATTAGCTAATAAATGTTCCTTAAGCATATAAGTCTCCTATTTTAGAAAAAGTGGAGATGGCTCCACTTTTATTCAATTGATAAAATATAACTATAAATTTCTTGTTTTCCTTCAATGACATCCATTTCAAGTGATGGATATTCATCAGTAATTAATTTTTTAATTTCTTCTACTTCTTCATCTGATACATCTTTACCATAAATGATGGTGATAATTTCTTTAGTAGTTAAATCAGTATGTTCTAAGATACCTTTGACAGCTGCAAGCCGATTCTTTTCAGATACGACAATTTTACCATCACAAATACCGATATTATCATCTTTTTCAATGTGAACACCTTCAATTTCGGTATCTCTTGTTGAATATGTAACAAGACCAGTTGTAACATTACTAATTACATCATCGATTTCAGCAAGAATGGTATCAATATCACCACTGCTTAAATCAATCATAGTTAAAGCTGAATATCCTTGTGCTAATGTTTTACTTGAAGCAACATGAATATTAGCTTTGTCATAATATTTAGCAGCTTGTTGTGCGGTTAGGACAATATTAGAATTATTAGGGAAAACAATGATATGTTCAGCATTGAGGCTATCAAAACCTTTAACAAAATCTTCAGCAGCAGGGTTCATACTTTGACCGCCTTCAACTACATAATCAACGCCCATTTCTTTAAATAATTCGATTAATCCTTCACCTGATGCTACCGCGACGATAGCAAATTTTTTACGAGATGTTTCTTTACGAGCTTCAACACATTGTGGACAATTACAATTGGCAACAGGTGTATTAGCTGTTTCTGAATTTAACATAATTTCATTATGTTGAACTGACATGTTTTCAATTTTTAATGTAACATATTCACCATATTGTTGGCAATGATTTAAAACATCCCCTGGAGTTTTAGTATGAACATGAATTTTGACAACATCTTCATCTTTTAAAGCCACAATACTATCGCCTAATTTTTCAAGGAAATCAACAATCGTTTTGACATCAAATTTGTTTACATCAACTTTTTTATTTTGAAGTTGTAAAATAAATTCTGTACAATAACCATATTCAAGTTCGCTATCAGCATTAAATGTGCCTTGGGGAACAATTGGAATGTGAGTTACTGCTTGTTCGTTGGCTTTAATTATTTCGCCATTTAAGAATTTGCTCATACCTTCAAAAATATATACTAATCCTGCACCACCTGAATCAACAACTCCGGCTTCTTGTAATACATGTAGTAAACTAGGAGTACGACCAAGTGAAGCATGAGCTTCATCAATTAGCACTTTAAAAAAGTCTTCTAAAGTTGTACCCTTTTTGATTATCCGAAAAGCTTTTTTACTAGAATCTTTCGCAACCGTTAAAATTGTTCCTTCAACTGGTTTTTGAACAGCATGATATGCTTGTTCAACTCCATTAAGAAAGGCCTTTCCAAATTCTTTAACAGTTGCTTCTTCAATGCCATTAAATCCTTTATAAATTCCCCGGAAAAATTGGGAAAGGATAACTCCCGAATTTCCTCTTGCTCCCATAAGCATACCACGTGATATTTTTTTTGCGACTTCATATATCGACTTTTCCTCAAAAGTTCTAATCTCGTTTGCACCAGCTTCGATTGTCATACGCATATTTGTACCTGTATCACCATCTGGAACTGGGAAAACATTAAGTGCATCAACTTCTTTATAATTAATTGATAAGTTGGCTGCACCATTAATGACAAGTTGTTTGAATAACTCACCATCTATTTTTAAATGTTGCATAATATTCCTCCTTATATAGGTATTATCTAATATAATATAAATATGCTAATACATTCTATCATATTTTTTATCTTTTTGCAAGCAATATAAAATTTTAAAGACACTTTTTTCGACATTTTTTCTTGTTAATCTTTAATTACCTTAATTCATTATATGTATAAAAAGTTATTATATTTATGGTTTTTTAGATTGAAATAAGCGATAGATTTTGTTTTTTCATAGTAATTTATTTGCCAAAACAGAACTTTTTTGATATAATATGATGGTATTTAAAAGTATCAAATTTAAGGAGGAACTATCATGGCAAAATGTTATATTACAGGTTTAGGACCTAAAGCCGGAAATAATCGTTCTCACTCATTACATGCAACTCGTCGTACTTGGAAGCCCAATCTTCAAAAAGTTCATATTAAAGATGAAAATGGTCGCATCATTCGAGTGTACGTATCTACTCGTGCTTTACGCACAGGTCTTAAAAACGGTACAATTGAACGTGCTTAAACAACAAGCAAGAAGTTTAATGTAGAATTAAAATTAAGCAGTTTGACTAAAGCCAAACCGCTTTTTTTTCTTAATGTTGAAAGATTATTTTTAAAAAGCAATTGAGGAGGTTCAAATGAACGATAAAACTTTAGTTTCGCCACTTATTCCATCAAAAGAAAATCATCTAATTGAAGATGTTGAATTACGCGATCTTATTAATCGTGAAGCTAAAAAAGCCATTTTATCAATGGCCCAATTTCACGAACTCGAAATGATGTATACTTGTGCTATCAAAGAAGTCAAAACCAAATTCGAAGTTTTAAGCACGGAATTTAATTGTCGTTTTAAACGAAATCCCATAAATTATATCAATACAAGGCTTAAAAGTCGTGATAGTATTTTCAATAAACTTGCTAGAAAAAAGTTACCTTTAACAATTGAAAGTGTTGAACAAAATCTTAATGATATCGCAGGTGTGCGAGTTGTTTGTACTTATATTGATGATATATATGAACTGGCTGATTCTTTTTTAAAGCAAGATGATATTACGCTTTTAGAAAAAAAAGACTATATTGAAAATCCTAAAGAAAATGGTTATCGTAGCTTACATTTAATTATCAGTGTTCCAGTCTTTTTTGCTAAGAAAAAGCGTGATATGAAAGTTGAAGTACAAATTAGAACGATGGCAATGGATTTTTGGGCAAGTTTAGAGCATCAAATGAAATATAAAAAGATGATTCCTGATCAAGACAAAATTGTAGCTGAACTAAAAAAATGTGCTAGAGTCATAAATGATACCGATAAAAAGATGCTTGAAATTAGAAAGCATATTGAAACAGCCCAAGATGAACCAACCGAAGAAGAAATTTTATCGGAAAAACTTCGTCAAATCAATAAGCCTATCTAAAATAAGTTTTAATTTAATCTATTAAAAAATGGTAAAAGTTTTTCTTTTACCGTTTTTTATTTTTCTTAACCTAAAGTTTTTTGATAAGCTTGACCAATAATATCGCCTAATTTAGGTGCTTCATCTAAATTAATGCTTGATAAAGCAACGCGGTAACCCTTGCCAAAGTGGCATCCATAAGCACCTTTTTTAGCAATCTCGTTTTCAAATGATTCATTATCAACAAGAATAAGCACAAAGAAACCATTAACATATGGCGCAAATGGAACTTGATATTTTTGTAAAGAAGCAATAAAAAGTTCTGCTCTTTTAGCTAAATTATTAGAAGCAATTAAAATCTCTTTCGTAAAGGCTTGTTTTTTCTTTTCATCCGTTAAAGTTTTTTCAATGATTTCCATTCCTAAGTGACTGACATTAGACCAGGTTGCTCTTGCAAAATAAGAGGTCGCACTTACAAATAAATCAGCTTCTTTTAAAAGAGTGGTCATTTGAATTAAAGCTCCTAATCTTAAACCATATAAACCAAACGTTTTAGAAGCACTAAAAGTAAATAGCGTCATCACATTTGATGATAATTTAGTTAAAAGTTTAAAATGCTTGCGTGTTATTTGACCAGATGAATGACCATAATCTAAATAGGCAATATCTAAAATTAAAATAACTTTGGTTTTAGTGGCAAGCTCATTTAACAAATCAATTAGTCCGACATAATCATCTTTAGTCATACTATAACCCGTTGGATTATGACAAGGATCATTAATGATTAAAGCAACTTTTTGATATTTAGTTTGTAACTCTTGGGCAACTTTTTTAATACTTGCTAAATTAAGTTTATTTTGTTCGTCAAAAAGCTCATATAGATGAGGTTTAATATTTAAATTAGTTGCCATTTGGGTATAAACAGGCCACATAATATTAGGTAACATAATTCCCTCACTTGGTGTAAGATATGTAGCAAGACTCATTGTTAAAGCGCCAGTTCCCCCGGGGGTTGCAATGGCATTAAAATAATAATTAGGATAAGCTTGTTCATAGTCATCACCAAAGATCCATTTTTTGACAGCATCTAAAAAGGACTTTGATCCTGTAACACTACTATATGTTAAAATATTATTATAATTAGGATGATTAAAGATATCTTTGACGCATTCAAAAACTTTAATGCTACCATCTTCGTCATAATATGTACCAGAAGTTGCATTAATGATAGCCGGATTATGGGCTTTTTCTTCTCTGGCTTTAGCAGAGATGGCTAGGACATTTTCTTGGACTTTTTTATTTTGATTTTCTTGGGGCATAAATTCTTTCATAGTATTTCCTCATCTTTTCTATTTATATTTTATCAAATTTTTATCTTTGTCGCAAGTCATACACAAATTAAAAATGGTAGAGCATAAACTCTATCATTTTTTTACTTTTCTTTCTTTGTAAAAAGTTTTACAAAGAAGGCAATTATCTTAGAAAGAAATTTGGGCAATTTTATAATATGAAAGTGCATATAATACCTCCTACTTACTCCATTATATGAACACTTGATTATAATATGCTAAATTTATTTATAATTAATAAAAACGATGATGCTACCTTCTTTGACTTCGATTATAGCGCGCGTATGATCGTTTAAAGGTTCATTACTAATGGCATAAGTATCAAATAATTTTAAAAGGCGATTTTCTAAATTATATAAACTATTATTAATATTAATAACAGCACTTTCTAAGGCAAAAACTGAAAAATATTGACAAGAAGCTTTTTTTAGATAAACGGCTTGGCCTTTGTTAAGGCATAAAACTTCATTTTTATCATCAAGTAAGTGTATTTTATATTGCTTATATTTAGCGAGTAACAAATAAGCATTAAACTCATGATCTAACCTACCACCTATAGCATCATAAACATCAATTTCTAAATTAGTTGCACCTTTTAAATTTTCTAAGGCTTTAAAGGCTAATTCCAAATCGGTTTCATCTTTACAAGGATTGTAGCACTTTACTTCATATGCTTCTTTTTTGACTTTCTCAAAATCATTAGTGCTATCAAAGTCGCCAATGGCAAGATCTGGTTTAATATCTTTTTTTAAAAGTTCTAAGGCTCCCCCATCAACACCAATAAAATAATCCGATGGATTTAATTGATACTTTTTGAAAAAAGTTTTAACCGGTGATGATCCTACGATAATGATTCTCATATAGCTTTTAACCTTTCAAGATTTTCAGAAAGCATGCCATTTTGAAATAGATAAGTTCCAACAACAATAACATCACAACCAGCCTTTTTAGCAAGTTCAGCCGTTGTTGGATTAATTCCTCCATCCATTTCTATTAAATATTTATAAGCAAATTTTTCCTTCATTTTCTTTAAATAAGTAACCTTTTCCAAAACTTCTTCTTGAAATTTCTGACCACCAAAACCTGGTTCAACACTCATAACTAAAATTAAATCTAAATCTTTTAAATAAGGAATAAGCTTTTTAACATCAGTTTTTGGCTTGATTGCTATACCAACCCTTAAGGATGCTTCTTTTATTTTATCGATGATTTTTTGGGGACTACGGGTTGCTTCTAAATGAAAGCAAAGAAAATCACTTTTGGTTTTAAGATAGCTATCAATTTTTTGAAGTGGATTTTTTATCATTAAATGTGTATCTAAAGTAAGACTAGTTTTGGCTTTTATTTTACTTACAAATTGTTCATCAAAAGTATAATTTGGAACAAATTTATTATCCATTACATCTAAATGTAAATAATCAACTTGAGCATCTTCTAGCGTTTTAATAATCGTATCAAGATTTTGATCTAATACTGAAAGAATCGAACATGCGACTTTCATTTAATCACCACTTTCTTTGATGTTGTTTTTCATTGATAAATTGTAAATAATTTTGATATCTACTAGGTAAAATATCACCGGACATCACTGCTTCTTTAACTTTACAAGATGGTTCATTTTGATGAAGACAACCATTAAATTTACATTCATTTGATAATTTAAAAAACTCTACAAAACTATGTGCAATACTAATTTTATCCATATCAAACAAATCTACCATTCCAAATCCCGGACTATCTGCGACCCATCCTTCTTCTAAGGCATAAAGCTTAATATATCTAGTTGTATGTTTGCCCCGGTTTAAAGCTTTAGAAATTTCATTTGTTTTACTTTGTAATGATTCATCTAAAATATTCATCATACTACTTTTACCAACACCACTTTGACCTGTAATAACACTTATTTTATTCTTTAAAAAGGGCGTAAGTTTATTAATCGTTAAGGGATCTTTGGTGGTAGTTAGAATAACTTGATAACCAATTTTTTGATAATATTTCGCAACTATCGCAAACTTTTCTTGGGCTAAATCATCAAGTAAATCAATCTTAGAAAAAATTAATAATGGAACGATGCTTTGATATTCAAAAGCACAAATCATTTTATCTAATAAATTAAGATTAAGGTCAGGTTCTTTTACACTTGTGACAATTAGGGCTTGATCGATATTGGCAATGGCAGGCCTTATAAAATCATTTTTTCTTGGTTCAACTTTGGTTATAATAGCATAGGGGGTGCTATTTTCATATTCAACGATGTCACCAACTTTAGGTGATATTTTTTCATTGCGAAAAACTCCTCGTGGTTTAGCAATCAAACTTTTATGTAAATCACGATCAAATAAAGTATATTCTCCAGCAATTAAACATGTAATTAAGGCTTTCATCTATAGTTCTTCTTCTTTCATCTTTTGGGCTCTTAATTGGCCACAAGCTGCCATAATATCGGATCCATGTTCCATTCTAAGGGTTGCATTAAGGCCATGGCTGTGTAAAACATTGAAAAAGGCTTCGGCTTTTTCTTTTGGGGTTTTTTGGTAAGGTTTAGTTGAAACCTCATTATAGATAATTAAATTAACATAGCAGTTAAGATTTTTTAATAATTTAACTAGTTCTAAGGCGCATTTTGTTGAGTCGTTAATATCTTTTAATAAAATATATTCAAAAGTTACGCGGCGATTGGTGGCTTTTAAATATTCCTCTACAGCTTCAATAATTTGTTCAATGGGATATTTTTGATTAATTTTCATAATTGTATTGCGCAATTTATTATTAGGTGCATGAAGGCTAATGGCTAAATTAACTTGTAATTCGAATGTCGCAAAACTTTTTATTTTAGGCACGATTCCACAAGTGGAAACCGTCATATGTCTTGCGCCAATTTCTAAGCCTTTAGGATAATTGATAATTCTTAAAAAATCTAAGACATTATCATAGTTATCAAAAGGTTCACCAATTCCCATTACTACAATATTAGAAACACGTTGAAAAGTCTCATCTAAATCTCTTTGAACCATTAAAACTTGAAGCACCATTTCACCCACAGTTAAATTACGAATCTTGCCTAATTCACCGCTTGCGCAAAAAGCACATCCCATATTGCAACCAACTTCACTTGTTACACATACACTATTGCCATAATTATGACGCATTAAAACCGTTTCAATCAGTTTTCCATCAAAAAGGCGAAAAAGATATTTTGTGGTTTGGTCAATCGCCACCAGTTTTGTAACTAAGGTTAAAGGTTCAATCGTAAAGTCTTCTTCTAAAAGGGCAATCACTTTTTTCGAAACATTAGTCATTTCTTTAAAATCTTTAATGCGAAAGCGATAAAGCCACTCAAAAACTTGCGTTGCGCGAAAAGGCTTTTCTTGATGGGCTATAAAGTATTCTTGAAGTTTTTCTAAGGTATAATCATATATATTCTTTTTCATTTAATAACCTCTAGTTACACTGTAATTTACAAATATAAAACCCATCTTGCGTATTAGATGGAAAAATACTTTCTTCATAAAGTTTTTCAAAGTTAGGATGTGTTTCTAAAAAAGTTTTAATCATCCCTTCGTTTTCTTCTTTATTAATGGTACAAGTACTATATACTAAGATACCATGCTTTTTTAAATATTTAACAACATTATTTAAAATAGCTTTTTGATCAGTCTTAATCGAAGCAATTTTATCTTTCGTCATTTGATATTTAAGATCGGGTTTATGACGCATGACTCCTAATCCTGAGCATGGTGCATCAACTAAAATTAAATCAAAAAGTTCATCAAACGTAGCCACTCTTGCGTCTAAAACAAAGGTTTTAAGACACGTTACACCTAGTTTTTGAGCGTTATCATTAATTAATTGTATTTTATGTGGATAAATATCACAAGCAATAATCGTTCCTTCATTTTCAATGATACTCGCAAGATGCATAGCCTTCGAACCAGGTGCACTACAAGCATCTAAAATAAGATCATGTTTTTTAGGGTTGGCAATTAAACCTACCTTAATGCTTGCTTTATCTTGGGCAACAATTTTGCCTTCTTGAAAAAGGGTGGTATTAATTAAATTACTCGTCGTTTTTAAAATGAGTCCATCTTCAATTTCATATAAAATCTTCTCATTATCTAAAAAACTAATAATATCACTTGTTTTGGCCTTTAAATGATTAATCCGGTAGATATTATAGATATTTTCTTCATCCCCAAATAAAGATGGTAACATCTTAGGATATTGCGCATTTAAAAGATCTACTAATTCTTGATTAATACTATATTTAATGCTCAAGTAAGTATTTTCTGGTAAATTATCAAGTGACCTTTTAGGCATCATTTGATACTTTCGCAAAATCGCATTAACAAATCCAGCTGCTTGAAAGTTGGTTTTTTTAACGGTTGCGACAAGTTCGTTAATTAAATAATGAGGGGCAAGATTTAAATATTCTAAGCCATAAACTCCTATTCTTAAAGCATTTTTAACATAAGGTTTGATTCTTTTACCTTTCGTTAAGGGTTGCATTAAATAATCTAAGTAGTATTTTTTATCAACTACCCCATAAACTAATTTAGTATATAATTTCTTTTCATTTTCCGAAAAAGCGGCATTTTTAAGCGTATTACTAATCGTTAAATTAGTATATGCTTGATCATTAAAGATTTTTATTAGACTATTAATTACTAAATCGTACATTTTTAACTCCTAAAAAAATGATAATAATTATAAATTTAAACTCAAGCATATCATCATAAAAGAGCGTTTTATCATGAAGATATTTAATGCATTTATTAAGTAATTGATAAATTTTTGGATAATCTTCTAACTTATATGTATCAATATTCCTAATTTGTTCTAAACTACTAAAAGGAATTAAATGTTTTTCATTAGGCAATAAACTAGTTTCTAATTTTTCGGTTACTTCTTTAATTAAATGATGAAGATGAAGAACATCTGTTTGTTCGAGGGCTTCTAAATAAGGGGTAAAACTTTGATCCTTACTAATTAATTGTTTTTCAAAGTTTTGAAAAGCTACTAATTCTTTTTGATTTAAACTATCTAATAACACAAAAGCATTAGGATCAAAAAAAGGATATAAATCTTCTTTAAACTCTTTAATCATTTGTAAAAGCGTTTCATTATCATTAATAAGATAATTCTTAATAATTGGTTCTTTTCTTCCATTAAGATATTTGTCAATACTATCTAAAAGATTATGATAAGTATTAAGCGTAAAATCCCACTTAGCATGTAATTCATCATTAATTGTATGATTCATCAAAATATCTAATCGTAACACATCTTTGGTTGTTTGGTTTAGACTAGCTATAATTTGTTCAATCATCTTTTTCACCTTTTAACCTTTTATATTTATTTAATTATATATCATTTAGTTTTTTTTTTCAACTAAAGGTTCTTGTATAAATGAGCATTTTAACAATATATTTTCTTCTTTTGTGCTAAAATTAAATTAAAGTTTTTATCAGGAGGTGATAACCCCTATGAATTTAGTTTTATGGCTAATGGACCATGCTTATGGCATTATGTTAGCAATTGGTATTATTGCTTTTGCCCTCATTGAATTATGGTTATTTCGGAAAAACAATATTTCCGAAAATGCTATTAATAATTTAATTGTTATTTGTGCTCTTTCCGGCGCAATGTTTGCGATTGGCGCTTTATGCTTTGATGGTTTATGGCATAGTATTGAAGAAGCTCATAAAAATGGAAAGTTTGTTTGGAACTGGAATGGTATTACATATTCTGGTGGACTTTTTAGTGCTATTATTACATATTTTATCATTTATTTTATTATTGAAAAAAATGAACGTCACTTGATGTTTCAAAGACTCGATTTAATTGTTATTGGTATTTGTATTGCCCATAGCTTTGGTCGTATCGGTTGTTACTTTGGTGGATGTTGTTATGGTAAAGAAGTTCCTGCTAATACTTTTACAGCCATTCCTTATTTTGTTAATGGAGAACAAGCCTATGTCTTACCAACCTTTTTCTATGAATCTTTATTCTTAGTTATTTTAGCTATTGTCTTATTTTTCTTTGTTAAACGAAATCGCACCTCTTGGTATTTAATTGGATATAATACTTTCCGCTTCTTTATTGAATTCTTAAGAGGCGATGATCGGGGATATAGTCCTTTTGGTTTTTTAACTCCTTCCCAATTTTTAGGAATTATTATGATTATTCTTGGTATTATCTTAATCATTTGGCGAACTAAAATTGAACAATGGTTAAAAACTAAAAATGTGCCTATCACAATAAATCAAACGATTAATTCGGCTGATTATCAAGATGATAATTCTATTAATGATGGTGAAAATCATGGATAAAACTTTAAAAATAATTGATCGTCTTGTCTTAATTATCGCTTCTATTTTATTTATCGCTTTAGCATTTGCGTTAGCTATTTTACCGATTGCTAAATCGAAAAGTTTTTATAATCATGAACATCTTAAAAATAAGATCGAAGAGAATTTAGAATTAAATAGTTTTAATGGCCAAAATAATTATCCCGACTATGATGTAACTTGGGATGATGTCAAAAATGCAACTGAACATATTATTAATTACTTATATCATAAAGATGTTGAAAGTATGCAATTTCAACTCGTTATTGATGAAGAAGGCAATACCTTTGATTTCTTTTCAGAACAAGCTTTAATCCATATGGCTGATGTTAAAGTGCTTTTTCTTGGAGGAATCAAATTAACCTTTATTTGTTTAGCTATCTTTATTTTAGCAGTTATTTATTTAGTTGTGCGAAGAAATCATGTTAAGGATTATTGGTTTAAGACATATGTAATTATCTTTAGTGTTTTTCTTGTTATAACAATTGGTCTAGCCATTTTTACAATTACTAATTTTGATTTTGCTTTTGGTGAAGTTTTCCATCATTTAATTTTTCCTGATATTGAAAAAGTTGAATTATCATTTTTTAGTCCTCAAGATACGTTGACCAATGTTTTGACCGAAGAATTCTTTATGCATATTGCTGCTATCATTGTTAGTATTTTTGTTATAACAATTATGATGCCAATTATTATATATGGCGTTGTAAAACTTATTTATTATAAAATTAATAAAAAGACCCAAACAAATCATTAAAAAAGACTGTTAAATACCTTATCAATAGGTATTAACAGTCTTTTATTATTTAATATTATAATATGATTTTAAGCCATCATATAAGGCACTTTCTTGTAAATCATCTTCAATTCTAAGTAATTGATTGTATTTAGCTATTCGATCAGTTCGTGAAAGTGAACCTGTTTTAATTTGGCCAGCATTAAGGCCTACTGCCATATCAGCAATTGTTGTATCTTCACTTTCGCCACTTCGGTGGGAAATAATCGCGGTATAGCCGGCACGTTTAGCCATTTCAATAGCATTTAAGGTTTCACTAACGGTCCCTATTTGATTGAGTTTAATTAAAATGGCGTTAGCAACTCCTTCTTTAATGCCTCTTGCAAGTCGGGCTGTATTAGTTACAAATAAATCATCACCTACAAGTTGAATTTTTTTGCCTAATTTTTTGGTTAATTGACGCCAACCTGCCCAATCGTTTTGGTCAAGACCATCTTCAATTGAAATAATGGGATATTTATTTACTAAGTCTTCTAAAAAGGCAATCATTTCTTCGGTGGTTAATGATTTGTTTTCACTTTTTAATTCATACTTCTTGGTTTCTTGATTATAGAATTCACTTGATGCAACATCTAAAGCAAGATAAATATCTTTACCAGGAACATAACCAGCTCTTGTAATTGCTTCAACTACAACATTTAAGGCATCTTGATTAGAGGCAAGTTTAGGTGCATAACCACCTTCATCACCAACTGAGGTAACAAGGTTACGTTCTTTTAACACATTCTTTAAGGTGTGAAATACAACAGAGGCCATTTGTAAGGCATCTTTAAATGATTTTGCAAGAACAGGAACAATCATAATTTCTTGAATATCGATGCACCAATCAGCATGCGCTCCTCCATTTAAAATATTCATCATTGGTGTTGGTAATGTATGAGCATAAACACCTCCAATATAACGATAAAGTGGCATATCATAATAATCAGCCGCCGCATTTAAGCAAGCAAGAGAAACACCTAAAATGGCATTAGCACCTAATTTTTCTTTGTTTTTGGTTCCATCAAGATTAATCATCACTTGATCTATTAACATTTGATTTGTAACATCATAACCAATAACTTCAGGGGCAATAATCTCATTAACATTTTCTACGGCTTTTAAAACTCCTTTACCAAGATAGCGACTAGGATCATTATCCCGTAGTTCTAAAGCTTCATATTCACCAGTTGATGCACCACTTGGAACAATCGCTCTACCACTTGCGCCTGACTCGGTCGTAACTTCTACTTCAATTGTAGGATTTCCTCTTGAATCTAAAACCTCTCTTGCGAAAACATCAATAATATATGGCATTTTTTATCTCCTTTCCTTTTTGATAGTTATATTATTAATATGAGCATTTTTATCTAAAATATGTTTTTTAGATACTTTTATTATACCATTTTTTAAAAAATTACTATTGCTTTTAACAATAGTAATTTTCATAAATCTATTTATTAAGCGCTTCAGCTACTGCTACTGCTACTGCAACCGTAGCACCAACCATTGGGTTATTTCCCATTCCAATTAAGCCCATCATTTCAACATGAGCAGGAACCGATGATGAACCAGCAAATTGCGCATCAGAATGCATTCTGCCAAGTGTATCCGTAAAGCCATATGATGCAGGACCTGCAGCCATATTATCTGGGTGAAGTGTACGACCAGTTCCACCACCAGATGCAACTGAAAAATATTTCTTACCAAGTTCTACACATTCTTTTTTATATGTTCCAGCAACTGGATGTTGAAAACGAGTTGGATTAGTTGAGTTACCAGTAATTGATACATCAACACCTTCAAAGTGCATAATTGCTACACCTTCTCTAACATCATCAGCACCATAACAATTAACAAGAGCTCTTTCACCTTTAGAATAAGGTGTTCTAGATACTACATTAAGTTTACCAGTTTGATAATCAAAAGTAGTTTCTACATGGGTAAAACCATTAATTCGCGAAATGATTTTAGCAGCATCTTTTCCAAGACCATTTAAAATAACGCGAAGAGGAGTCTTTCTTACTTTGTTTGCGGTTTTAGCAATACCAATTGCGCCTTCAGCAGCAGCAAAAGATTCATGACCAGCTAAGAAAGCAAAACATTTAGTATCTTCTGAAAGTAACATTGCGCCAAGATTACCATGTCCAAGTCCTACTTTACGATCGTCTGCAACAGAGCCAGGAATACAGAATGATTGAAGTCCTACACCAATATATTTAGCTGCTTCGCTTGCATTTTTAGCACCTTTTTTAAGCGCAATAGCAGCTCCTACTGTATATGCCCAGCAAGCATTTTCAAAACAAATAGGTTGAATACCTTTAACAATATTATAAGCATCAACACCAGCTTTATCACAAATAGCTTTAGCTTCTTCAATGGAGGAAATACCATTGTCATTTAAGGTTTTATTAATTTGATTAATTCTTCTTTCGTAGTTTTCAAATAATGCCATAGTTTATACCTCCTATTCTTGACGTGGATCAATATATTTTGATCCTTCAGTAAATCTGCCATATGTACCAGTAGATTTTTTTAGAGCTTCATCAGCGTTTATACCTTTTTTAAGGAAATCTGTAAATTTACCTAAATTTAAATATTCATAACCAATGATTTGGTTTTCTTCATCAAGCGCAAGTCTTGTTACATATCCTTCAGCGAGTTCAAGGTAACGAGGTCCTTTAAGTTTCGTACTATAAGATGTACCTACTTGGCTTCTTAAACCTTTACCTAAATCTTCAAGTCCAGCACCGATTGAAAGACCATCTTCAGAAAAAGCTGATTGGGTACGTCCATAAATTATTTGTAAAAACAATTCACGCATTGCTGTATTAATTGCATCACAAACAAGATCGGTATTAACAGCCTCAAGTACAGTTTTGCCAACAATAGCCTCACTTGCCATCGCTGCTGAATGAGTCATACCAGAACAGCCGATTGTTTCAATTAAAGCTTCTTCTATTATGCCATTTTTAACATTTAAGGTTAATTTACATGCACCTTGTTGAGGAGCACACCAACCAATTCCATGTGTAAAACCATTGATGTCTTTGATTTCTTTTGAATATGTCCATTTACCTTCTTGAGGAATTGGAGCACATCCATGACTTGCACCAACTTTAACACTACACATTTCCTTAACTTCATTTGTATAGTTCATGTTTTTTTCTCCTTTATTTTTTTTAATTTTATACTCATATATTATAAACTAATTTCATATTTTTCGCAAATCTTACGGCTTTTTATTTATTATAACCGAATTTGCTATTTCATTATATAAATTTATTTAAATTATATTCTTTTTAAAGAGCTACAAAAATTCCAATCCACTGAATCACAGCACCGAATAAAACAAAGAAATGCCAAATAAAGTGGGATACCTTTTTATCAATCGCAAAAGGAATAATCCCTAAAGAATAAACAATTCCTCCCAATAAAATAAAAATAAATAAAGTCATATTATCCGTTACCATTTTAGGTAAGAATATTAAACCACTCCAACCAATTAAGATATATAAAGTAAAATGTAATCCTTTAAGTTTGCTAGGTCCAAAAATACTTAAGAAGGTAATTCCTATCAAAATAATAACCCACTGAATAATAAGAAAGACTAATCCTAAGGTTTTGCCAACATAACAAAGTAAAATTGGCGAAAAGGTTGCTCCAATTAAAAGATAAATTGATGAATAATCAAATCGGCGAAAAACCCGCTTTACAGTGCTTCCATAAGGGAAAGCATGATATAAAGCACTCATTAAAAACATTAAAATAAGACCGGCTGAATAAATACTATAACCAACATATTCACTAGCAGTTTTAGCTTTGACAAGTAATAAAACACAGCCCGCAATCGCCATTGCACAACCTACAATATGGGTTACGGCATTACCAATTTCTTCTAAAATACTTCTTTTAGGAACGCCTTGGTTCTTGACCATATCAATTGTTTTAACTTCTTTTTCTTTGTTACTGCGATATTCTTGTTTTAAGGCTTTTTTTGAAAGTCGATAATTTTTTCGGTTTTGTTTTTTTAATTTCTTATATGCTTGTTTTGTCATAATAGTTGCACCTCACACCTTAAGTATAGTCTAAGCTAAATAAAAAAACAACCTCCTGTTTAATTTTTTAGTATCTTAATTGAAAAAAAAGAAGAGAATGAAAAAAACGTCATTCTCCTTTTAATAGAATATCATTCTACTTTTGTTAATTGGTTTTATTAAATGGTTTTTATTTACTTTTATGCGACTTAATCATACTTTGACCAGTCATTTCAACTGGTTTTTCAATACCTAAAAGTTCAAGCATCGTAGGGGTTATATCTCCTAGATTACCGCCTTCTTTGAGGACTACATCATTTCTAGTAATTAAGAATGGTACAGGGGAGGTTGTATGAGCCGAAAATGGTAAATGATTTTCATCCCATATTTCATCGGCATTTCCATGATCAGCGGTGATAATTAAAGTGCCATCAACTTTTTCCACTGCTTCATATACTCTACCAACACATTCATCAACTGTCTCAACCGCTTTAACTGCCGCCTCAAAAACTGCTGTATGACCAACCATATCACAATTAGCATAATTTAAAATAATCGTATCATATTCTTCTTTTAAGATAGCGTCGACAACCTTTTCGGTAACTTCATAAGCACTCATTTCCGGTTTTAAATCATAGGTTGCAACCTTTGGTGAAGCAACTAAAATACGATCTGAACCTTTTAATTCTTTATCAAGACCACCATCGAAGAAATAAGTAACATGAGCATATTTTTCGGTTTCCGCAATCCTTAATTGTCGTAAGCCGTGATTGGCAATAACATCACCATACATATTATTTAATTCTTGAATACCAAAAGCAATATCACCTTTAACAAGTTCTGAATATAACATCATTTGCACAAAATAAAGATTCTTAAACTCAACATAATCTTTAAGATAAGCTTTTTCACTTTTAGCCTCATGAGGATTAGTTAAAGCAAGACTCATTTCAATCGCACGGTCAGGTCTAAAATTAGCAAAGATTACCGCATCGTTTTCTTTGATATTAGAATCAGGTGTAACAATATAAGGTTTTACAAATTCATCAGTTACTCCTTCAAGATAACTTTCATCAAGGCCTTCAAGTAAGCCTTTATATGGTGCCTTACCTTTAACTAAAGCATCATAAGCAAGTTGGATTCGGTCATAATTTTTATCACGATCCATAGCGTAATAACGCCCGGCAACAATTCCTAGTTCAACACCTTTAACTTTCTTTTCTTCAAGATATGTTAAATATTTTTTGGCTGATTTAGGTGGAACATCTCGTCCATCTAAGAAGGAATGTACATATACCTTTTTAACGCCTCTTTCAATGGCTTTATTCATTAAGTAAACAATATGATCAATATGAGAATGAACACCACCATCACTCATAAGCCCCATAATATGAAGGCAAGAATGATTCTTGATTGCATGATTAATCGCTTTATCAATTGCTTCAACCTTATCTAAAATGCCTTCTCGACAAGCAATATTTACTCTCGTTAATGATTGAAAAACAACTCTTCCGGCTCCAATATTAAGATGTCCTACTTCACTATTACCCATTTGTCCTTCGGGTAAACCTACTGCCTCACCTGATGCTTTAATAATCGTATGAGGATATTTTTTAAATAAATAATCTAGGTGTGGTTTTTTAGCATGAAAGATTGCGTTGCCATCGGTAACATCTCTAATGCCATAACCATCCATAATAACTAACATTACTAATTTTTTTTGACTCATTTTCTACCTCTTTTATTTTTATATCCATATTTATTATACTCATTTTAAGATTATTTGCTAATTATTTGAACTACAAAAGCGTTTTTAATCTTTAAAATTTCTTCATCAATTTTTTAAATTCTTAAGCATTTTATTTAAAAAATAAACAAGAAAACTCGTTATTGGCCATTTAACAAATAAAACCCCCAGTCTTATTGGAAGCATTCCTAGCATATAATTAAAACCATAATATAACGTAAGATAAATTGAATTAATAAAGGTGGCAATTAATGATGTAATTAAAACAACCACTAATAGCGACCAAATTTTAATGCCTCTATGGTAAAAGATTCCCCCCATAACACCCCAAACAATCGTTGTAAACATCATAATAAAAGAAAAAGGATAAGATGAAAAGCAAAGGCCATAAATTAAGTCAGCCCCCATTGCTACAATTCCTCCATATACTGGGCCTGCTAAAACACCAGCTAAGAAAAGGGGAATATCCCACAAGCTAATGCGAAATTGACCATTACCAATAGATACAAATTTAAGCACCACCCCTAGAGCTAGTAAAGCTGCTAGCATTACTAATAATTTAACTGTCATCAGTTGACGAGATTCTTTTTTTAAAGTCTTGGAAGTAGGTGGCATTAATTTATGTTTAACCTCGATTGAAACTTTTTGACCATTAATGATTCCTTGATATTTTTTCAGCTTTTTTTTCATGTTTTAAGGGCCTAAACCTTTCCTCGTATTTTGTTAATCATTATACTAAAAAATAAATAAATGCTATATAAAATAGCATTTATTTTTCTTTACCATCAAAAATTATTTTTAAAGCACTTTTTTCTAATCTTGAAACTTGTGCTTGCGAGATTCCTAATTCACTGGCAATTTCCATTTGGGTTTTATTATCATAATATCTACTATAAATTATTCCTTTTAACCGGTCATTTAACCTAGCAATTCCTTCTTCAATAATCATCTTGCGTAGTTTTGTTTCTTCACTTTCAACGTTATCGGCAATTTGATCGATTAAATATATTTCATCGCCCCCATTATTATAAATAGGCGTATAAATAGAAATCGGTTCTTGAACGGCTTCTAAAGCCACGACAACATCAATGGTATCAATAGCTAATTCTTGAGCGATTTCTTCAATGGTTGGTTCAATTCCGTTATTAGCAAAATATTTTTCTTTAAATTGCAAGGCCTTATAGGCCGTATCCTTAACTGATCTACTAATTCGCACCACCGAATTATCTCTTAAATATCTTCTAATTTCACCAACAATCATTGGCACAGCATATGTGGAAAATTTAACACCATGCGAAAAATCAAAATTGTCAATCGCTTTAATTAAGCCCATTGCGCCTACTTGAAACAAATCATCAAGGTCGACACCCCGATTATTAAATTTTTTAATTACACTTAAAACAAGTTTTAAATTACCTTCAACTAAGCGATCACGAGCTTCGTAATTACCTTGTTGACTTTCTTTAATTAAATCCATTGTTTCTTCTGGTGGTAACACCTTGAGTTCTAAAGTATTTACCCCCGTGATTTCTACTTTATTACGCATAAATTCACCCTCCATTTTAATTATGCGTAAAGATCGTTTGTTTTATGTATTTTTCTTTGATTATTGAATATTTATTTTTAAATGCTATGTATAATATTAGGCTATTTTTACTAATTGTTCGATATCTTGACGCATCTTTTCAATTATCCGTTTTTCTAGTCGAGATATGTATGATTGTGAAATTCCCATTTTATCAGCTACTTCTTTTTGAGTAAGTGGTTCAACTCCATAAAGGCCATATCTCATAATAATAATTTCTTTTTCTCTTTTGTTTAATTTATCAAGTGCATAATATAAATTTCTAAGATCCTCTTCTTCTGATAGTTTCGTTAAAGCAAGCGGTTCATTAGAACCAATGATATCTGATAGAATCATTTCATTACCTTCTGAGTCAACACTTAAAACCTCATCTAAAGAGTATTCTTGCCTGCTCTTTTGGGTTTTTCTTAAATACATTAATATTTCATTTTCAATACAACGTGATGCATATGTTGCTAGTTTAATATTTTTTTCCATCTTGAAGGTTTGAATTCCTTTAATTAAACCCATCGAACCTATACTAATTAAGTCTTCCATATTAATCTTGGTTGATTCAAATTTTTTCGCAATGAAAATAACCAAACGTAAGTTATGTTCAATTAAGGTATTTCGTGCATCAATATCCCCTTCTTTTACTAAAAGTAAAAGACGATTTTCTTCTTTCTCATCTAAAGGTTGAGGCAAAAGATTATTACTATTGATGTAATAACAAATAGGTTGTTGATTTTTAAGAAATAACAAATCGAAAATTTTCTTAATTAATTTTAGCATTTTTATCCCCCTTCATTAAATTATTTAAAATGATGTCATAATTAATTTCATTAACAAAAATATAATATACCTCATAAGTTTTCTTATTCAAATACAAAGTAGGTCCACTATATACATCCATCATTTTTTGACCAAAAATACCATTGATAGAAATGTTATTTAAATAAGAAAACTGTTGATTAAAATATTTATTTTTTAAAAAAACAATTGGTTTATTTTGATAAGTTGCTAAATTACCCGTATCTAAATAACCCTTTAAAGTAACCTTATCCAATTTAACTTGATATATATAACGCGTATGTGAAAAAACATTTTGATAGCTTTGAACGATATACAAGATAATAACAAAGAAAATTGTTAAAACTAAAGGTAAAAGATTTTTAACTTTAAAGACTACTAGACATCCAATAAACATCATATTAAGAATATAAAAAATAACAATCTTTATGATTTTAATTTTTAAATCACTTTTACGAAAAGCAATCATGCCAATAATAATTCCCATAAAATAACGCACTATAAAATAAAATTGATATGGAGCAAGATATAAAAAAAGCATTAAAACTGACATAACTAAAGAAATGATAACTCTAATAATTGATAACTTTTCATGGAAAATGATGGCAATTGTTTTAATAAAAAGGTAATTGACCACAATTGTTGATAAAATTAATAGATCAAGATAAATGACCATCACAAACACCTATTATATTATACTTAGAAATTTTGAGTTATTTTGTCATAACTAATATGTTAAATCAATTTTAGATTAAAAAAGGCTTTAGATAAAACTAACGCATAAGTCTTATTTAAAGCCTCTTTCGATTATTTATATATCTTATTTGACAAACACAAAGATAATTCCTTCATTGTCATAATCAACATCATTTTTAATTAAACTTGCATATTTAATTTTATCACTGAAATAAAGTGAAGTGGTTGATAAAAGTTGTTTTAAACCACCTGGCAAAAAACCTTTAATCAAACCTTCTTTTTTCATATTTATTAAACATTTAATCGCTTGATTTTTACTTTTGCTTATGCTACTTTGTGAACCATAACCTGTTAGAATCTTAAAGTTTTCACCTTTTCTAACAATGTTTCGTAACATTTGACCTATTTCTTTGATTTGCATCTCACCATGAAATTCTTTATATAAATGCATGCTTAATCTACTCCTTTATATATTTTTCAATACTTTTTATTTCTTCTTTTTTCTTAATATTAATTGTTGTTTTTTATAAAAATACTCATATATAATGGATAACATTTAATTTTAGGATTAGAACAATTAACATTATTCATCGATAATTTAATTGCATACTTTATATTATTTTTTTCAATTATATTATTTAAACTAATCGATTTAGTATTATGACCTGATTTAATTTTGATAGGAACAATATCATTATTTAATAATGTGATAAAATCTATTTCAAGTTTTTCATCTCTTCGATAATAATATAGAGGTAGATTGTTTTGTAATAAGGTTTGGGCAATAACATTTTCGAATATACCACCTTTAAAAATTCCCGCATTTCCGTTTAAAATTTCAAATTGCACATTTTCTTCATACATAGCAAGAAGTAAACCTGTATCGTTAAAATATAATTTAAAACTTTGCGGATCACGATATGCTCTTAATGGCTTATCAAATGTCTTTAATCTATATATTTGTTGAGCAAGTCCTGAATCAATAATCCATTTTACACTTGTACTATAATATCTAGCATTACCACCATTTTTAATGATTTTGTATTGATATTTTTTATTTTCCATTGCTAGCTGGTCTGGTATGGAATCATAGCATTCTCTTACTTTTTCTTTTATATCTTTCGATGCATAGTGGGCTAAATCTTTATCATAATCATTTAAAATTCTTTTTTGAGCTTCAATTACTAATCTAATATCTAAAGTTTTGACAAAAATATCGACTACTTCAGGCATTCCACCAACTACAACATATTGTAAAAATAATTCATTTAATTTCTCATGGACTACCTCGGGCATCATTTTTCCTTCTTTATAATAAATTTCATATTGATTTATTAATTCTTCGCTATATCCTTTCGCCCATAAAAACTCTTCAAAACTCATCGGTTTCATATTAAGCGTTTCAACATAACCAACAGGATATGATGAAACATTTCCCATAACAATACCTAACATTGAGCCACTTGTAATCACATCAAATCTTCCATCTATAGCAAACGCCTTTAATGATGTTAAGACATCTGGACATGTTTGAACTTCATCAAAGAATAATAAAGTTTTACCTTCAATAATTGGTATTTGTGATTTATATGAAGAAAGTTCCATAAATAGATTATCGATAGTTAAATTGCCTTTAAATAAATCTTTAGCTTTTTTATCTAATTCGAAATTAATTTCATATAAATATTCATAATTTTCTTTTGCAAATTCTCTAACTAAATAAGTTTTACCTACTTGCCTTGCGCCAAAGATCATTAATGGTTTAGTACGTTTATTTTTTTTCCAATTTAAAAGTTCATTTATTAATTTTCTTTTCATAGTAAACCCCTTTTAAGCTATTTTAATTATAGCATACTTTCGAAAAAAATGCAAAAACCATATCTTTTTGCTTCGAAAAAAATGCAGATATTTATTTTTTACTAAATTAGTAGGTGTTTTTTATTTTAACTTTTTACATATTATCCGTAATTTTAAGGATTTTTAATCTTCTTAATTGCTAAAATAAAAAAATATGTTATTATAATAGTATCGAAGGGAGTTTAATATGAAAATTGCAATCGTTTTAGGATATCGTTTAAAAGATAATGGTGATATAGCTGATACTTTGAAACAAAGATTAGATATGACTTTAGAGCTTTATCAAGAATACCATCCTGAAAAAATCATTGTTAGTGGTGGTATTGCGAACTTAAAAGCCGGTATTAGTGAAGCTAGTAAAATGAAAGACTATTTAGTTGAACATGGTATACCTACAGAACAAATTATTGAAGAAAACCAATCAACTTCAACTTATGAAAATGCTAAATTTTCTATACCAATAGCTTTAAAATTTCATCCTGATACTATTTTTCTTTGTACTACAATCGAACATCTTGCCAGAAAACCTTATAATGCTATCCAATATTTTTCTGATTGGATTAATGAGGTTGATCCACTTCTTACAGAAGATGAGAAAAAAGATAAAAGAAATATCAAAAATATTCGTTTAGTAATTTATTCAAAATGTTAAAAATGGGTTTAACTTTTGAAAATAAAAATTATATATCTTTATCCTTAACCAAAATTATTGATAAAGAAAGGTTTAGATAAAATTAATTGAGGTATGATTGCCAAAAATAAATGATGATAATAGATAAATTCTATATCATCATTTTTGTTTTTTCATTAATCTAATATTATCAATAAAATAATTAAAGACAAACTAAAAGGAATGTTCCATGTTTAATATATGAAACATTCCCAATTAGTAGCCTAATTATACTCATCAATAGTTTCCATTAAGTATCTTTAACAAACTTAGATTTTTTATATTTTTAAGATTCTAAAATTTATCTACAAATTTGCTTTTTCAAATTTAATCTTATGACTTTAATTCGCTAAAATAGCCAGGATCACTCGTACCACCATCAATCTTAGCATACATATAACTATCGCGTGTTCCACTTGGCACATTTAAATATCGAGTGTTTTGTTCACCTACTAAGCCTAAACAAAATACAAACATACTAGAACCATTTGTAACTTTATCCGTTACCCATTTTTTAGATACATAAATAGTATTAAGAAAAAGACAATATTGAAACATTCCTTGCATATTCTCAATTTTACTACTATCAAAAGCACTAATATTTAAGGTTCTTAAACTAATACAACTATAAAACATTTCTTTTGCATTAACAACATTACTTGTATCAAATGCATTAAAATCTATTTTACTAAGTCCCAAACAATTTTTAAACAAAGCATTACTATTAGGATTAGCATAAATAGTCGTTTCGGATAACACATAAGCGGTATTTTTTTCATAAAATAATTTAATATAATCACTTTCGATTTGTTCATCTAAATAAATACCACAATTTAATCCATCATCACGATCACGAAAATCAGGATATTTATCATATATATCAAAAATTATTGTATTTGTATTTTGTTTTAGCATTTTATTAAATTGTTCACCTTCTATTAAATAAACCATGTGTTCATCATCAGTAATTGTTAAATTAAAACTACCTACTCTAATTCTATCTGTGTATTTTCCTAAAACATAAATGTTAAGTGTTAAAATAATTGTTACTAATAAAATTAAAATTGTAAATGCCTTTTTCATAACTATTAAATTTCCTTATTTATTTGTTCAACTAAAACATCTACTACAATTCCTTCACAATGTAGATAATTTATCTTTTCAGTTGTAGTCACAAAATATATATTACAAATTTGTTCAGTTTTATTATTTGCCTGTAATACTCCTACATTGTCAAATACATAAATAGTTTCTTTGGGTGTTTTATTAATATACGAACAATCTATTGCTTTATTATTACAAACTAATGTTATTTTAATTTGATCTAAAAAAGATGAAGATATCGGACAAGTAATTATAATATCATAAGTTGTTGTAATCTCACATACATTATTATCTTCATAATTACTAACAGCAAACGTATATAAATTATTAGTCATACTTTGATCTAGGATTAAATTGGAATTATTGGTTATTTGAGTAGTTTTTATTATAAATTTTGCAACCGATGCTTGATCAGAAATTTTTTTCGTAATAACTGCTTTAGCAAATACCATAAACGAAGAAGTTATTAATATGAACGCAAATAAAATTAGAAAAAATTTAATAATCCTTGATGCTTTCATAATCTAATTCGCCTATCAATAAATTAAGAATTTAATAATTATTTATGCTTTTTGATATTGATTAATTTGTGTCACATTAGTTGCAATTGTTAAATTGATGGTATTGTTTAAAGCTTTTTTTCCAAGTTCAGTATCTTTAGCATCGTCACCTTCAAAAGGCCATTCCCAAGTGATTGTTGGACTTTCATGAGTATTTAGAGCTGTATTTGGTTGATATTCTTTTTGACATTTTTTGATTGCTTCTTTTAGCGCATTTTGTAATTGATCACTTGATTCATACGATGTACCTTTGATTTGTGTTTCACCAATTGTAAAAATAATTGGGCAATAAAAACTACCACTATCAAGTTTCCAGCCTTGTAATTCTAAAATTATATCATATTCTATTTTAACAGCTACTTCAGGATTACCTGAAATGGTCATACTTGGCACTTTACCACTTGTGCCTGGTGCAACAAGTTTATTATCTTCAGATTCAACATAAACAATATATTGTTCACCATCATTTAGACCTCGATATTTGTTGGCAAAAATAGTACCTTCACCTACTTCAAAAGTAATACCAAAATTAGCAACACGCGCCTTACCTGTTATTTTTTCACCTGTTGCATATTTTGCAAAAGATTTGCCTACTATACAACTTGTTACCAATGTAAGCATTAATAAAATAAGTACCAAACATACTATGTTTTTATTTCTTCTACTTTTTTCTTTTCTTTCCATAATTTAAATTCCTCCTTTTTATTATTTTTATTTTTTCTTTGTATGGACAAAGTAGATGCCTCTTTTTTTCTGTTATGCTTATAATTATTTAAAATTAAGCCAATAATTAATATAGCTATCATAGTTGTCAAAAAAATACATATTAAAGGATTTTGTAATAATATAATAAATCGACCAATTTTAGGTATTTTGCCATAATATTTACCTATAATTTTTTCTTTTTTAATGGGATTATCAAGAATATTATTAGCATCACCTTTCGTAATATAAATAATATCGCCATTTTCATCTTTATCAATTGCAACTATACGATGTGTTATAATAGTTTCTTCATCTATAAAAGCAATTACGTCATTAACTGCTAATTTTTCAGCAGCAATTTTTTTTATAAAAATTAAATCATCAATTTCAATATGATCTGTTGATTCGCCACTCATTGAATTAGTTTCTACCACTAAACAAGTTGTGCCAAAAATACTAGGTGGAACATTAGTTTTTTTTAATCCTCTAATAATAAGAATTAAATTACAAAAAGATAAAATGACAAATATACAACATAAAAAAATAGTAAAAATAAGTATTATATGATTCATAATGATAAATGCTTTTTTATTTATTGCCATTATATTTGTTTAATTACCTCCATTAAAAAAATAAATAGTATAAAATATATAGTGAGTAGTCACTACACCAATATTATACTATATCACCAATGATAAGTCAATAGATTTTGGCAAAAAGTATAAAATTTTTTATACCTATAGCAAAAAAAGGCATGAAAAAATACCCGTTATTGTTTTAACGGGTAAATTCATAGGCATAAAGTTTTAGCCTAATTTTTTCATTAAAATGCACACATACAAAAAAGAGTGTAAAACCACTACTTTATTATAGTGGTAATTGATTTACACTCT
>CANQDG010000005.1 GCA_947591495.1 uncultured Bacilli bacterium | reverse complement strand
AAACTATGTAAATCCATAGCTTTATCGTTTAAATATTGGTCCTTTTATACGTGTATAATTTCTATATGAATTTTAGGAATAAACTTATAAATAAAGATGATTATAATTAAGATAAATTACACTATAAAATCGTTTTCATTTTATTGAATATATTAGTTGAAAAATTTAGTTGATTGTGATAAAATTTAAACATATTTTAGGAGGTAGGAAATGCATTTTAAACCATTTAAAAAGTTTTTATTTATTATAACAATTTCTTTTATATTTCTTTTTGCGCAAAGTTTTAATGCTAAAGCAGCCGCAACCACTATTAAGTATTTGACTGCTTGCGTTGGTGAAACTTATGATCAAGTAGGAATCAATTATCATTGTTCGGTTGATGGTTCATATGTTATTTATGGAACTAGCAAAACAACCGAAATCAACAATCCAACTATTGTTAATTCAACATCAACTGCTTGGCATCTTGATATGCAAAATGAAGATAGTTCTTCAGGCTTTAGTGAAAGATATGTTTGTAAGGCAAATTTAGAAAATCTTTTACCTGATACGACATATTATTATCAAGTAGTAGCTGGAACTACAAAATCTGCTATTCAAAGTTTTAAAACCTTAAGCAGTGGTGCTAGTAAAAAAACTTTTATGTTTTTAACCGATATTCAAAGCACCGATACTGGTTTTTCTAAAGTTGAAAATTTAATTCAAGCCATCTATAATGAAAATCGTGATGCTAAAAATAGTTTAGTTGTAATGACGGGTGACCAAGTTGACCGTGGTGGTTATGAAAAGCAATGGGAAGATTATTACAAATATGTTCCATCTCTTGGTACTTGTCTTCAAGCTACCGTTCCTGGTAACCATGAATATTATTTCAGTAATGATCCTAATTATATATCGAATGAAATTTACAACCAATTTTATAACAATCCGCTAAATGGTCCTGCTGACCGTTTAGGTTCATCATATTACTTTTTATACGATGGAATTTTATTTATTATGTTAGATGTTGTAAAAAAGACTTATGATGTGGCTGCTCAACAAGAATGGTTTAGACAAGTTGTTCAATCAAACCCTGCTCAATGGATTATTGTAGGCTCTCATCCAGGCGTTTATGCAACAGGTTCATACGCATCTGATGCGAAAATTATGCGTGGTAACTGGCTTAAAGTTTTTGAAGAATGTCAAGTCGATCTTGCTATAAACGGTCATGAACACGTTTATGCTCGTAAAAATCTTCGCTATGGTGGAAGTGAAGCCTCCACTGATGCGGGTGCGGTTGATCCTAATTTAGGTATTACTTATCTTCAAGGAGGAGCAGCAGGTACTAAAAACTATGGTGCTCAATCCCAAGAAAACTTACTTAGTGATTTTGATTTTTATAATAAAAATGCAATCAATACTGGTTGTGTAATTAGCGTTGATGATAATCGTTTAAAAGTTAATCTTTATGATGCAAATGGTGCAGTTTTAGATACTTTTACTTTAAATGCTAAAAGACCTAAAACAATAACAACGATGACTGATCAAGAAATCTTAGATTCGTTCAACATTACATATGATGAGGATAATTCAGCGGCAACCATTAATTGGAGTGCTAATTTATATGGTAATGTTAAGTCCTTAAACTTTAAATGTAGTCAAATTAACGAAAGTTTAACAATTAATACCAATAAAATTACTTCTAAAACTTGGTTTGGCTTTTTTACAAATTATAATTACAATTTTACTGTTGAAATTTTAAAAGCTGATAATACTACATTAACGAAAGAAATACCGCTAATTTTAAATGAAGCGCTTTTAGAATATCAGATTAATTATGAATTAGAAGGAGGACAAAATGATCCTACTAATCCAACTTCATTTACTGGAACCATGTTGCCTATTGATTTAACCACTTTCTTAAAAGCACCAACAAAGGCTGGCTATCTTTTTACAGGTTGGAAATTAGATGGTGGCCGAAAAGTAACTACAACTATCCCTGATGAAACTTATCATGATATTACTTTGACAGCTACTTGGGAAAAAGCTCCTTATAAAATCACTTATGAACTAGATGGTGGCACTAATAATTCTTATAACCCTACTGAATTTTATGATAAAGACTTACCAAAACGTCTGTTTGCACCAACCAAAGAGGGATCTAAATTTGTTGGTTGGAGTTTAGATGGAACAATTATTACTAGTATTCCTGCAGGAACTAATCATGATATTACTTTAACTGCAATTTGGGAATCACCTAATAGTTCTAATGAAAAAGGCCGTAAGGGTTGCAAAAAAAGTGCAATCATCCCTATGATAGGTGAAATTACTTTACTTGCTGGAGCAATCTTAATCTTAAGAAAAAAACATTAATATAATAACTAAAAAGACCAATTAGATTAAATGTCTAATTGGTCTTTTATTTTATTATTTTGCAAGTGCTTGTTTTGCTGTTTCACAAAGATTAGCAAACATTGTTGCATCATTTACCGCAAGGTCAGCTAACATTTTACGATTGATATCGATATTAGCTAATTTTAAACCATGCATTAATTGATTATAACTAAGTCCAAGGGCACGACTTGCGATATTAATTCTAACAATCCATAATTTACGGAAATTACGTTTGTTATTTTTACGATCGCGATATGCATAAGCAAGGGACTTCATTACTTGTTGATTAGCAACTTTAAATAAACAATGTTTAGAGCCAAAGTATCCTTTAGCTTGTTTTAATACTTTATTACGTCTTCTTCTTGAAACGACTCCGCCTTTAGTACGTGGCATAAATTTTTACCTCCTACTTAATATTAGACAAAATTTGTCTTAAATGTCTTCTATCACTTGAAGATACAAGAGCAAATTTGCGAGTTTGTCTAGTTTGTTTATGTGTTTTTCCTGGTGCAAGATGTCTATTGCCGGCTTGGCCACGTCTAACTTTACCAGATGCAGTGATGACAAAACGTTTTTTTGCACCACTATGTGTTCTCATTTTTGGCATAATTAAAAATCTCCTTAAAATTAATTTTTCTTCTTTTGCAATTTAGGTGCAAGCGACATGAACATATTTCTTCCATCAAGGAAAGGTGCTTGTTCAATTTGGGCAATGTCTTCTAACCCCATCGCAAATTTATTAAATAATTCTTTTGTGTTATTTGCTTGTTCAATCATTCGACCACGAAAACGGCAACTAACTTTTACTTTATCACCATTAGTTAAAAATTTTCTGGCGGCCCTTGATTTTGTTTCAAAGTCACCAACATCAATTGTTGGACTTAATCTAACTTCTTTAATTGAAATAATTTTTTGATTCTTTTTGGCTTCTTTAGCTTTTTTAGCTTGTTCATAACGATATTTGCTGTAGTCCATTAATTTACAAACTGGAACTGGAGCATTAGGTGCTACACAAACTAAATCATAGCCACGATTTTCTGCTTCTTTTAATGCATCTTCTAAAGCCATTTTTCCTAATTGTTCACCATCTTCAGAAATAACAAGAACAAATGATGCTTCAATTTCTTCATTAACCAAATTTTCTTTTTTATCGCCTGATTTACTAATAAATTTCACCTCCACATTTAATAGTAACAAGGAATCAATATTATATGAAAAAAACAGTGGTATTATGCCCACTGTATAATTACTCATTATCTAAAAATGATTTTATTTAATGACTCTTTACCTATCGACTAATATCAATCAGGTGAGAAGTGGGACTTCTTCTTTTCACTACAATATTAAATTCGGTTATATTATATCAAAAAATTATTCTATCGTCAAATCTTTTGTCTTTTTTTTGTCTTATTATTCTTTTTTCAAGTATGTAGCATAACTTAATAAAAGATATGATAATCCAAGAACTATTAAATGTAACTTACCATATAATAATGTCAATCCATCTTTTGCATTATATGTAGTTGGAAAAAAGATATTTATTCCTTTTGCAAGCATTGAAGGACTTGCTTCTAAAATAATTTCACTGGCTAAATAAAGGCCAATTGTTAAAATAATCGTATAAGGGCTGTTAAAAAGCCGCATTAAAATAATACTTAAAAAACCATATATAAGACTTACTAAATAAAGATCAACAAATTTTTTAATAGTGGCCATTTTGATGATATGCCAATCATTAAAAATAAAACCGATTATATGATAATTTACTAAAAAATATAGGCTTATAAAAGTGAATATTAACCAAAGTGAAATGATTTTCGTAATAAAATATTTTGTTTTATTAATAGTACAAGTAATAATAATGGCATAGCTATCACCATTTTTGCCAAAAGCAATCCCAAATAAATAGCAAGAAAAAATAACAAGAATAATTTTCGTAAAAGTTAAATACGATTGTTCATAATTTTCTTCAATTGCAAGGCGATTAGTCCACCGACTATATTGATCGGTAAATGGTTCAATAACACTAAATGCCAAAAAAATGGCCATTAACAATAAAAAAATTATAACTATTATATTAATCTTATTTAACAAATATTTCCTATGTAATGTTATTAATCTCATATATTACCTCGAATGGGAAAATTAATAATGGTCTTTGCTTTAAAATGATATTCTTCTAAATAATGAGTACAGATAATAATTAATTTATTTTTACGTTTTAGTCTTCTTAATTCATTTAAAAAATGCTTACGTGATTCTTCATCAAGACCACCTAATGGTTCATCAAATAAATAAATATCAGCCTCACTCATAAAGGTTTGAATTAAAAGTATTTTTTGTTTTGTTCCTTTTGATAATTGATGAATTAGCCGATTTCGATATTCTAAAATATCAAAACATTTTAAATAATAATTAATATCATCATCAATATTTTGCTTTTGATGATTCTTCGTTAAGCCTAATAATTTTAAAAAATTATAAACTGTGATATACTCCGGTAAAATTAGTTGTTCTGGTGCATAAGCAATATTTAGATTATTTTTATCAATTAATCCTTCGTATTTAACTTCACCTAAAATGCATTTTATCATAGTTGATTTACCTGTTCCATTTTCGCCAATAAAGAAGTTATATTTTTCTGAGGTTAAGATAAAAGAAGCATTTTGGATAATTGTTTTATTTTTATATTTTTTGGTTAAATTATCAACTATTAGTTGCAACATATTTTATAACCTGATAATCTTGTGCAGTTGTTGAAAAAAATTTAAACGGATTAATCAAATATTCATATTCAACATTTTGGTATTCATAAATTATTTTGAAAGCTAGTGTATTAATTGTTGTTAATTTCTGATATGTAAGTGGTAAGACATAATGATAATTAGTATTTTTACTAATTTTAATCGCTTGCGATGGATCATTAAAAACAAAATCAGGTAAACGACCACCTTCTAATAGTTCTTCAAGATTAGTAGAATTTTGATAATCAGTTTTATCTAAAATCTTAATTTCATCCATCTTTAGGCTTACTCGATCATCTAAAATAATTATCTTTTTCATAATTAAATCAACGTTGCTTTTAAGGCTAATGCCAATACCACAAAGAATTTGTAAATTATTAAGCGGATTAACAATTCCTTTCATCGCACTAATATTCAAATGCAAATTATCACTAGGTTTATAAATAATAAGACTTCCAATTTTTAAGGTCATTTTTTCTTCTGAATGATATGTAAATTCTAATAAAGTCTCATTTATTTGAAATTTATCTATTTCCTTAAGGGGAAGAGTAATATTAAGTCGATATTTATAATATTCTTTTTCTTGATAAACTTTAATACTGTCTTCTTCGACAATTTGATTTAACTTAACTGTATAAAATTCATCATTTAACTCATTTTTTATTTTGACATTATTAATCGTCTTACTATTTAAATAATAATCATGTTGGTGATTACTATAAATTCCAATATTAAAGGTTGGATTATTAGCATCTAAATAATAATTTTCTTCACTTACAAGATAATAATTATAATCTTTTTTCCGAACAAACGAAAAAACAATAAAAGCAATAATCGCAAGACCTAAAATGCTAGTTATAACAAATGGTAAAATAATTTTAAATTTCTTCTTCATACAATTCATAATACTCATTCATAATATCTATACATTCCCAATAGCTCTTTTTCGTACATATGCCTAAAAAGAAATATTTAGATGCACCATTAGATAATGTCGCAAGACCTTTGACTAAAAGGGAAACCCGTTTGTTAGGTAATATCTTAATGGAAAAATCCATTTCTTCCTCAAAGGTTACATCATTTTTAACCCCTATTTCTGCTCTAATGCTCGAATCAAGCGAAGCACTTACAGATCCTATTTTACCCGATGCCTTCATGCCAATTGTTCCACTGCCCCCATAACTTAATTGTTTTTTAGTCGTATAAGTTGTATTATATTTAAAATCTATGGTCTGTGAAGTATTGTTAGAACGGGAAAAAATTGTTCCTGCCTCATACATAACTATATTATTAGCAATATTAGAATACACCGACCAACCAAAAGCTTTTTTCTTAACTTTACTCATCATAATGTTTAATTCACCCGTGGTATTATTAACTAATAATTTACTTTCAGGATTATATAAAAAAGTAATTTTATTATAATCTTTATGGCCGGTTGAACTTGATGCTTCAGACGGTATTAATAAACCACTAATAAGACCTATCATCATTAAAATTAAATTAAATTTAAAAATTTTTTTCATTTTAAAAACTCCTTTCAACTATATAAATACGTTGGAAGGAGTTTTTTTACGTTTTTCTTTGATTAATTTGCTAAACGCATATATAATTTAGGCCCTTTCTTTAAAAGAAGCCAAAGAACCAAAAGCATAACTAATAAATTATAACCGCTAACCATTAACAATTTCATATATTCATTTAATGGTATTATACAATATAAAATAATTGATCCAATAATAACTAAAACATTAAGAAGCATACTAACCAAAACTGCTACTGATTGTTTAATAACTTCTTGTTCGGATTCCCATACAATTTTAGGATATAAAAGATTAACATAAAGACCAATAATAGAACTAATAACGACAACTAAAGTTAAGATAATTAAAATAAATGGTAAATATCGTAAGCCAATACTTGTTGAAATCAAAATACTTGCAATGATAATAGGAATTTCCATAATAGTAATATTTAATAAAAGTTTGGCAATTAAAACATCACGATATTTAATAGGATGGGCTTGTAAAATCCATAATTGTTTGCCTTCTAAGGAAATTGAACTAGCGGTTGTTGGCGCTACAGAAATTAGTAAAGCAATAATGGCAATTGTGCCAAAATTAAAATAACTATTTATAACTTCCATTACATTATTAGGAACATTCCCGTCAACATATCCGACCGAAAGAACAGTCTTTAAAAGTTCAATAAAATAATTTTTGCCTATTACTGCAATTACAATACCTAAAACAATGGCAAATAACGGACCAAATATCGTATTAGTAACATAAATAGGTAAAGAAAAATATTTGTTAATTTCTTTTTTATAAAGTGAATATAAGGGCTTTTGCTTTTTAAAAGTTAATTTAGTTGTTTTAGCATGATAATGATTGATATTTTTTCCTAAATAATGACTTTTTAAAACAATTGAAATGATAAACAAAGCCATGCTAATCATTGTTAAGAAAATTAAATAAGTAAACTTCCCCTTAGCAATCGCTGTTGTAATTACTTTTACTAAATATATGTCATAAATAACATTAACTTTGGTTAAGTCTTGACTAATAAAGACAAATAACAAATAAAATATCGCAAAACTGATAATTAGAAAAACACTAAAAATCGATTTAATGATTTCACTATGGCGAAAATTTTGAGTAATTTTAGCAAAGAAAACACTAATTAAGCCTGAAATACCATTGGCCAAAAAGACACCCAAAATAATGACATAACATGCTCTTAAGCTAATCATTTTAGAACTACCATCAATTAAGATATTATATAAAATATATGATGGCATAATTAATAAAGCAATGACAATTACATCAAAGCTCAAAAAATAGAGGACTTTGGCCGTTACGATTTGTCTTTTTTCAAATGGTAAAGCTAGTAATAGTTCATCATCGGTATTTTTTCGCATTGGACTACTTTCAGTAATGATGAGCATTAAAACAAACATTAAGATCGTTATTGAAAAAGATGATAAAGCCATTTCAGGTTCATCAATTTGCTTGGCCATTTGAATGGTATTATATGATATTCCCGCAAACATCAAAACAAATAATAAACTGATTATTAAAAGCCCAATCATAGGCAAGATTTTTATTTCATGACGTTTTAATAATTTGCTGAAAAACATTTTATAATAATTTTTAATTAACAAAAAAACATTATTCATTGTTTAATTGCTCCATAAAGACTTCTTCTAAACTAGCTGATTTAGTTATATCTTCCATTTTACCGCTAACAATCAACTCACCTTTTTTGATAATCGCAATTTTATTACATAGTTTTTCAGCTACTTCTAAAACATGGGTGGAAAAGAAAATAGCTCCACCTTTTTCACAAAAATCAATCATTGCTTTTTTTACTAAAAAACTTGCTTTAGGATCAAGCCCAACAAAAGGCTCATCTAAAATAAGTAATTTAGGTTCATGAATAAAGGCTGAAATAATAGCTAGTTTTTGTTTCATACCATGAGAATAAGTGCTAATCATATTATTTAAGTCATTATATATTTCAAACTCTTTACTATACTTATTAATAATTTCTTGACGTTTTTCAATATCTACTTTAAAGACATCGGCTATAAAGTTAAGATATTGAATGCCTGTTAAAGAATCATATAAATCAGGATTATCGGGAATATAGGCAATCTTTTTTTTGCATTCTACGGGATTTGTTTTAATGGACATACCATCAATATAAATGTCACCTTCATCAAATGGTAAGATTCCAACAATCGATTTAATGGTCGTACTTTTTCCAGCACCATTATGGCCAATAAAAGCAAACAAATCACCTTTTTCAACTTCTAGATTCAAATGTCTTACCGCATATTGATTTTTATTATAAGTTTTAGAATAATCAATTATTTTCAGCATTATCTAATTTCGCAATTAATGCTTTCCTTTCTCTTAACAACTTATTTAGTTGGTTTAAATTGTATTCAATATCTAAATCTTTACCATTTAAAGCATCATTTTTGATAAATTTTGCATATTCTATAATTCTTCTATCTAAACTTTTAATTTCTTCAGATGTTTCAACAGAAGTAATATCCCTAACTTCTAAAATAATATCATCAATAATTTTATGAGCATATTCACTATAATTTTCATTTGATTTAGTTAAATAATCTTTTAAATCTTCAATTTTAAATACTTCTTCAGCACCTATCGTATTAGCATTAATTTGTCGTCTATTGCTTTCGAAAAAAATACCAAAAATAGCACATATTGAAGTTATTAAAATAAAGGCGATAAAAATAATTGTATTATTTATTTTACTAACAAAGCAAAACATTATCGTTGTAACAACAAAAACAATTAGCCAATATAAATTAGCAATTATAATTGAAAAATTAAGTCCACCTGATGCTGTTTGTTTACTAAACATAACAATAAAGATTTGAACTAGAAAGGCAATCATCATACAACTATAAATTAGCCAAAAATGATTATTAGTCAAAAAATCTTTATGAACTAAACTAACTATTAAAAATAATAAAGCATTATAAGTTACTAAGATAATTGCCCAAATAATGGCAAACATTTTTTTAAAATTCATTTTCATAGATTAACTCCTTTTCTTTTATTATATATCATCTTTTTTTAAAAAGCAAATATTTTTTGTTAATTTATTCTAAAAAGACACATTAATCAAATTGGTTTCAATTAATGTGTCTTTTATTAATTATCTTTCAAAAATCACTTGGCCAGCACGAACGGTTTTAACAACATTGTATTCTTTATCAAGAATAACAAAATCGGCTCTTTTACCTTCTTTAATACTACCTAAAGTATCATCAACACCTAAATTTTTAGCAACATATAATGATGCCATTTTAACTACTTCAGCGAGTGGTAAATCTAAAAACTTCACAACATTAGCTACAGCTTTATTCATTTTCAAAACGCTACCAGCTAAAGTGCCATTTTCTAAGCGTGCCTCACCATTTTTAACAATAACAACTTGACCACCTAATTCGGATATACCATCAGGCATATGTTTAGCTCGCATTGCATCAGTAATTAAAACCATTTTACCAACTGGTTTATTTTTATATAATAATTTAATGGCTGGTGCACTTACATGAATACCATCACAAATACATTCACAGGTAAGTTCATCGAAAAGGAAAGCGGAACCAACCGTACCTATTTCACGATGATGAAGTGGTTTCATTGCATTATAGGTATGAGTAGCATTTGTTGCTCCTGCTTTAACAGCTCTTAATACATCTTCATATTTAGCATTAGTATGGCCAATTGAAGCAATAATATGATTATCTTTTAAATATTTAATTAAAACCTCGGCATGTTCAACTTCTGGAGCAAGCGTAACAATCTTAATATGATTACCTGATGCCGCTTGATATTTTTTAAAAGTTTCAACTTGAGGTGCGGCTACATATTCAATTGGTTGTGCACCCACAAAATCTTTGGAAATAAATGGTCCTTCAAGATGAACACCTAAGATTTCAGCCCCATTAGTAGGTGCTTCTTCCATATAATCTTTAACGGCTTTTAAAGCTGAAATAATATTTTCAGGACTTTGTGTCATTGTAGTTGCTAAGAAAGCGGTGGTACCTTCACTTGCAAGAGCTTTCGCAATTTTAGCTAAATCTTCTTTAGTGCCATCCATCGCATCACTTCCAGCTGCCCCATGAATATGTTCATCAATAAAGCCTGGAACAACAATATAATCTTCTGGTAATTCTTCTAGTCCTTCTTCATTTTGACCAATAGTTTGAAATTTATCATCATAAGTTAGGCTTGTTTTTACTAAACCTTCTTCTGTTATAATCCAAGTATTTTTAAATCCTTTCATTTTTTACCCTTCTTTCTTTGTTACTCTTATTCGAGCATTTACGGTATAATCTTGTTTATTATAACGATATTGTCTACTAATAACGGCAACTTTTGCTACATCTAATTGTAATTCTAAATCAATATATTCATCAGTAATAATTTGATATTTATCATCTTTAGCTTTATATATAATGGGATAAATCCGCAAAGAATCCAAATCACCATATAAATCAAACGATAGAGTAAAATCATAAACATGAGTTACATCATTAATATTACGATAAGTCGTTTTATTTCTAATGCCATATTGCCATATTCGATCATATTCGGTTACTGTATTAGTATTAAAATCATAATATATTTTAATATTTTCATCATCAATATTAGGACTGTTATTTTCGACTAAATTAACATAGGCCCCAACATATTGATATTTAAGGCTCCTTTTACAACCTAATGTCATAAAACTTAAGAAAATGAAAACTAATAATAAAAGTAATTTTTTCATTATTTACAACCCATACACCTTAAGACATCATTAAAACTAACAAAAATCATTAATAACATTAATAATAAAAAGCCAATTGTATGAATAATATTTTCGACTTTAGCATTTGGTTTTTTGCGAGCAATTTTTTCATATAACATGAAAGCAAGACGTCCACCATCAAGTGCTGGAAGGGGAATAATATTCATAAAGCCTAAATTAACACTAAGAATAGCCATCCAATTAAGAATAGTTGGAATACCTGATTTAGTAGCTTCGGTCAATAAATTAAAAATACCAACTGGTCCACTTAAATCATCAATGCCGACTGATTTATCCGTAAATAAAGCGCCAAGGGTTTTAAAAATCATTGTAAATGATTCACCAGTTTGAACAAAAGGCATATATAAAAGTTTACCAAAGTTAAAGCCATTAGCACAAACGATTCCTATTTGAATTTTGGTTGCGGGGATATCTTGGGTTTCAAGTAATTGTTTACTATAAACTTCAATCGTTGCATTACCTTCTTTAAGTTCGTTATTTTCATCAAGTCTTTCATATGTAATTTTTACATCTTGACCTTCTTCAAGCTCTGGACTATTGAAAAAAGCTAAAATACTTGATTTGGTAATATTAGTATCTAAAATCTTTTGACCTGCTTCAATTTTAATAATTTTATCACCTTTACGAAGGCCACTTTTATAACTTTTTGTTTTTTCATTGCTAGCAGAATATTCCCCAACAATTGGTTCATCAGTGCCATCAACTTTAAAGGCCATTTCAATTGAGTAAACAAAAACACTTGGATTAATGTAAATTGTTTCTTCTCTTCCTTCAACCTTTAAGGCAATTTGAGGAGTTTTAGCTAAATCAACTTGGGCTAAAGCATCACCAATACTATTCCAATCAGTTAATGGGATACCATTAATGGAAGTTAACCGATCGCCTTCTTTTAATTGATCATTGCCCGAGTTTTCAACAATAGATACTTCCCCAATTTCGGTATGTTTAGTATCAGCATATCCAACAAAAAGTCCCAATAAAAAGAAAATAACAATAGCTAAAACAATATTCATTAATGGTCCAGCAAGAACACTTAAGAAACGATTAGCCCATGGTTTATTAACAAAATTACGATCATATGGAGCTATTTGGATTTCAACCTTTTTTTCAAAGTTGATTAAGCAATCTCTTTTAACAACATATTTAATTGCTTGTTCTTCATTTTTAACTTCAATGAATAGTTCATCTTCTAAAGTATCTTTAGTTCCAATTAAATCATAACTAACTACATCATAGATTGGTAAATCAGCATATTTAGGATTTTCTAAATTAACAATAATTTTTTCGACAATATTTTGTTCATTTATTACTAATTTAACTTTTTGAACACCTTTTAATATATTGTCTTCAACTTCTTCACCAGCCATTGAAACATAACCACCGATGGGAAATAATCTAATTGAGTAAACTGTTTCACCTTTTTTCTTTTGGAAAATAACTGGTCCCATTCCAATGGAAAATTCATGGCATAAAATACCAGCTTTTTTGGCTACAAGAAAGTGACCTGCCTCGTGAACCAAAACCAAAATTCCCATTACAATGATAAAAACAATAATTCCTAAAATTATCCATAATACATTAGTCATATAACTCTCCTTTTAAGAATATTGATAATAAAGATCATTATAAACCATTTCATGAAGAGTCATAATTTTCATCAAATTAACTGCTCCTTCATTAAATCCTTGATATTTTGGATTTTTTAAAGCATTTATAATAATTTTTTCAATTTCAACAAAACTAATTTTTTCTTCTAAAAACAATTTAACTGCCGCTTCATTAGCCGCATTTAAAATTGTACATTGTAATCCGCCGGCTTTTAAAGCATCCTTGGCAACTTTTACTAAAGGATATCTTTCGTATGATAATTCTTCAAAATGTAAATTGCCCACTTTAGTTAAGTCTAGTTTTTGAATTAAGTCATTTTTTAAATGATGCGGATATTCTAAAGCATATTGAATAGGCAAATGCATATCTGATGTTGCCATTTGCGCAAAAACTGATCCATCCTTAAATTCAACCATAGCATGAACGATACTTTCACGATGAAGAATTGGTTCAATCTTATCGATATCAAGATCAAATAAATAATGAGCTTCAATTAATTCAAAACCTTTATTCATCATAGTGGCACAATCAATGGTAATTTTATCACCCATTTGCCAGTTAGGATGATTTAGAGCTTCTTCTTTTGTAACAGTTGCTAATTCTTCTTTGGTTTTATCGCGAAATGCCCCACCACTAGCTGTAATAATTAATTTATTAATATCTTCTTTATTCTTTCCTTCTAATAATTGAAATAAACCACTATGCTCACTATCAATTGGAATAATTTTTACATGTTTTTCTTGAGCTTTTTGCATAATGATTTCGCCACCAATAACTAAAGCTTCTTTATTAGCTAAAATGACATCTCGACCATTATCAATAGCAACAGCCGTAGGCATTAGCCCAACCGCACCAACTAATGCATTAATAACAACGGGATTTTCAACATCATAACTGACAAGCGTTTGTAAACCTATATCACCAATGACATATTCAATATCAGGATATTCTTCTTCTAGTGTATCAATATCATAACTATGAGAAGCACATACCATTGTTGGCTTAAATTCTTCAATAATTTTTTTAGCTTTTTCTATATTGTTTCCAAAACTAAAAGCTTTTAAACAATATTCAGCATTCGTCCGAATAACATCTAAAACTTGAGTGCCGATTGAACCTGTCGCCCCAAGCAATAAAACATTCTTCATTAAATATTCACTCCCATTATCATTAAAATTATCACAAAAATTAAAAAGCTATAAATGCTACTATCAAAGCGATCTAATACGCCACCATGACCAGGAAAAATTTTACCATAATCTTTAATATCGTATTCTCTTTTAATTTTAGAAGCTATTAAATCACCAAGTTGACCAGCAATACTAAGTAAAAGCGCAATACCAAAGACTGCTAAAGCATAAAGATAGTTATTTTCTATCTTAAAAAGCTTAATTGCACTTTGATATGGTTCCTTTAAAGTTAAATTTAAAATACTCATAAAAAGAGTTCCACTTAAAGCACCAATAATTGTTCCCGCAATCGAACCTTCAATACTTTTTTTAGGACTAATTGTTGGACATAATTTATGTTTACCAAATTTAACTCCTATTTGATATGCCCCAATATCTGTTAGCATTGTCGTAATAAGCACAAAGGCAAATAAAATTAAACCAGTAAAATAAATATCAAAGTTAGGAAAAACTTGCACTTTTACTTGATCTGAATAAAGAGTTTCAATATTACGAACTTTTAAAATAAGTAAGAAAGAAAGTCCACTATAAATAATAGCAAAGATGAAAAACATTACATCTTTTGCTTTAATATTTTTATTAAAGATTGGCATGATAAGTAAGAAAGCAAGTTCAACTAATAATAAATAGGCAATATCATAAGTTTCACTAATAGATCCAAAAAGCACAACCATAACCGCAAAAAGTGGTAAAACATACTTACATACTTTAGGTATTAGATTTTTTGTATGATACATTGATAATAATTCATATGTACCAATGTATGCTAAAACACTAAAGAAAATAGTCGCAAACCATCCACCTAAAAAGAAAAATGGTATAAAAATAATTCCCATAAAAATAGCTGTGATAACACGTTGTTTCATTATTGTTCCTCCAATCCACCAAAGCGGCGATGTCGATTTTGAAATTCATTAATGGCCTCATACAACTCTTTAGTATGAAAATCTGGCCAATATATTTTAGGAAAATAAAGTTCAGCATAAGCAATTTGCCAAAGTAAAAAATTACTAATTCTTGCCTCGCCACTAGTTCTAATTAAAAAATCAACTGGTGGAATATTTTTCGTATAAAGATTATCTTCAATTATCTTTTCATCAATATCATCAATTGCAACTTGCTTGTTTTCAACTTTTTGAGCAATTTTTTTCACACAATCAATCATTTCTTGCTTTCCCCCATAATTAAAAGCTAAAATTAATGTCATTCCGCTACAATTAGATGTTTTAGCAACAGCTAAATCGATTGCTTCAATAAGATCATTAGTTAAATTATCATGCGTTCCGATAATTTTTAATTTAATATTTTCTTTAACTAATTTTTCAGCATCTAAACAAAGTTTTTTAACGGCCTCCATTAAATAGTTGACTTCTTCTTGGGGCCTTTTCCAATTTTCTGTGCTAAAAACATAAGCACTCATATATGGTATTCCCAGTTTATTACAGCTTTTGGCAATTTCTTGTAAAGTTGCGGCCCCTTTTTGATGGCCAACATTACGAGGAAGACCCCGCTTTTTAGCCCACCTGCCATTACCATCTAAAATAAAAGCAATATGAGTAGGCATTTTTTTATTTTTTATTAAATTATATAATTCATCTTTACGCATTGTTCCACCCTATTATTATTATACTACATCTTCCATTTTTTTACCAATTATTAAACCTTAATAATACTTGCCTTAATTTCATTCTATCTTAACATTATATTTAAGATTTTAGAGATTATTCTTTAACATTAATCTATTAATTGAATTTTATTCCTAAATATGATATAATGATTGATAAGAAAAGTGGTGATATTTTACGAAAAGATTAATAAAAAAAATCAATCCTACTCAATTAATTGCTTTAAGTTTTTTTATTGTTATCATTATCGGTAGTATTTTTTTATCACTTCCTATAGCAAGTAAAGACCTTAACTCCACAGATTATATTAATGCCTTATTTACGGCAACTTCTGCAACTTGTGTTACTGGTTTAGTTGCTTATGACACTTTTAATCATTTCAATCTATTTGGTCAAATTATTATTCTTATATTAATTCAAATCGGTGGAATTGGTTTTATGACAATCTTAAGTAATATTGGAATTTTTCTTAAACGAAAAATTAACCTTTATGAACGAAAGATTCTCATGCAAGCATCAGGATCGATTAGTAAAAGTGGGATTTTAAATCTAATGCGAAGAATCATTAAAACAACCCTACTTTTCGAAGGGATTGGCGCTTTATTACTAGCTACCCGCTTTATTCCAGTGTTTGGCTTTGGCAAAGGTATTTATTTTTCCATCTTTCATGCTATTTCGGCTTTTTGTAATGCTGGATTTGATTTAATGGGAGGCTTTGGTGATTTTGCTTCATTAACACCTTTTGTCGGTGATTATGTTGTTAATCTTACTATTATGTTACTAATTATTGCCGGAGGGCTTGGCTTTCTTGTCTGGTCTAATATTATCGATGTTAAGCTTTCTTTTAAAAAGATGCATCTTCATACAAAAATTGTTTTATCTACTACTTTATTATTAATTGTTATTCCAGCTTTCTTATTCTTTCTTTTTGAAAAAGATAATCCTAATACTTTAGGTCCACTTTCTCTTGATCAAAAGATTTTAGCAAGTTTCTTCCAAAGCGTTACGACTAGAACAGCCGGCTTTAATACAATTGATAATTCTCAAATAACTGCTTCTAGCACAATTTTAACCATCTTTTTGATGGCAATTGGAGGAAGTCCTGGATCGACTGCCGGAGGAATTAAAACAACTACTTTTGTCGTTGCCATCTTAAGTATTATTTTTGCTAGTAAAGAACGAACTACTATTGTTATTGGTAAAAAACAATTAGAAAATAATTTAATTAAACAAGCTAGTGCCATTATTACTTTATTTTTATTTGCCATTATTTTTTCTTCTATTATTATTTTAGCGGTTGAAAAGGATGTAACTTTAAGTCAAGCTCTTTATGAAACGACTTCTGCGATGGCAACTGTTGGGATGTCTAATGGCATTGATGTTAGTTCTTTAAGTATTTTATCAAGATTAATTTTAATTATGCTTATGTATATTGGACGAATTGGGGTAATTTCGATTGTCTTTATCTTTAATAAAAAAGATGATGAATTGTTAAAACGTCCAACAGAAAAAATTTTAATAGGTTAAGGAGAAAACAAATATGAAATCAATATTAGTTATTGGAATGGGACGCTTTGGACGTCATCTTGCTAATAAATTAGTTGAACTAGGTAATGATGTAATGATTATTGATCGAAATGAAGACATTATCAATTCTTTGTCGAGTAATTTTACTGATGCTTTTGTTGGTGATTGTACTAATCCCGCTGTTATTAAATCACTTGGTATTAATAATTTTGATATATGCTTTGTTACAATTGGTGATAATTTTCAATCTTCTTTAGAAATTACCTCTTTATTAAAAGAGTATGGAGCTAAATATATTGTTTCTAAAGCAACAGTTGATATGCAAGCAAAATTTTTAAAACAAATCGGGGCTGATGAAGTCGTTTATCCTGAACATGATATGGCGATTCGGCTTGCGATTAAACATAATGCTACTAATGTTTTTGATTATATCGAAATTGGTCAAGAATATGCTATTTATGAAATTCCAATTTTAGAAGATTGGATAAATAAATCAATTATTGATGTTAATGTGCGAAAAAAATATAATGTTAATATTGTTGCCATTAAAAATAATGGTCAATTAATTTCATCACCTGGTCCTGATTATATTTTTAATGAAAATGATCATATTATCGTTGTTGCAAAAAGTGAAGATATCGATAATATAACCAAAAAAATATAAAAAAATGGCTGTTAAAAACTATTCTAAGTTTTTAACAGTCTTTTCTTTTTTTATTTTAATTTTTTGAATTAAATAAGCTACTAACCAAACAAGAAAGGCTCCTATTGATACACCCACCGCATAAGACATCGCATAAACAAACCAATTAGTTTTTGCTCTTATTTTATTTAAGAAATCCATTGGGTTATCAAAATAAGGGCTTAAGTAAAGTAGATTAACCTTTTTTATCGTTACATTTAAAAGCATTGCTATACAAAAAACGATACTAAAAATAAAAATAGCAGATTTTATTTCATTGATATCTTTACCTAAATTGTTAGTTGTAAGTAAATATAATCCTAAAACAATCATTGAGCCATGCCAAAGCATTGTTTGTAAGGAAATGGTTACTTCTCTTGATAAAACAGTATCAGCACAAATCATTACCGATATTCCCGCAAGCGTTGCATATAGCGATAGATAGTTAGAAACACATTTTTTAGCTTTCCCTTTTAATAGGGGATAAATCAAGCATAAATATAAAGGTGTTGAACAAAGTTGAAAAGGAAAAACATACCAACGATAACTATCAGCACCTTCAAAAACATTGACAAATAATTGTTTATAAATCTCTAAAAATAAAAAGAAAAGGCCAAAAAAGAATACCGTTAAAGATATCTGTTTTTGATTTTGTTTTTTGCCAATAAAAATAAAAATTATGCTAAAAACGATAACTAAAAAAATAATTGATAAATGAAATAAGCTAAAAGCATATATTTTATCTGATTGCCAAGAGAAAATGTTTGTTATGTAATGCATTTTATCAATCCTTTAACATATTATATTCTTAGTATAGCATAAAATATTAAGGATTAGCAAGCATTTTACGAATTATGTCGTTTTCTATCAAAAAACATCTACTTCTAAAAGTAGATGTTTTGGTTGATTTGTTAAATTGCCATAATATCTTGTTCTTTGTCTTTTAATAATTTATCAATCATTTCAATATGACGATCAGTAACTTTTTGGGTTTCATCCATATAACGTTTTAATTCATCTTCAGAAATAATTGCATCTTTTTCCATTTTCTTAAGTTGTTCAATGGCATCACGTCTAATATTACGAATGGCAACTTTATTTTCTTCAGCAAGTTTTTTAGCTTCTTTGACAAGTTCTTTTCTTGTTTGTTCGGTTAGTGATGGAACCGGAATTCTAATAATATCACCATCATTTTGAGGATTAAAACCTAAATCTGATGTTTGAATAACTTTTTCAATTCCTTTTAAAATTGATTTGTCATAAGGCTTTATGACAATCATTTGTGGTTCTGGTGCCGAAATACTACTAATGTTATTAATTGGCGTTGGAACACCATAATATTCCACCATTAATCCGTTTAAAACACTTGGATTTGCTTTTCCTGTCCGAATTTTGTTAAAATCTTTTTTAACTGCCTCAATGGTTTTTTCCATTTTTTCTTGACATTGATTAATAACTTCTTTTGGCATATTTTCCCTCCATATTATTTAGTTATAATTGTTCCAATTTCTGGATGTTCTATAACATTTTTTATATTACCACTAACTGCCATATCAAAAACAATTACTTTTAAATTGTTTTCATCACAAAGGCTCGCAGCGGTTAAATCCATTACTCCTAAATGATTATTTATGATTTCTTCATAAGTAATTTGAGTAAATTTTTTGGCCTTAGGGTTTTTTCTTGGATCACTATCATATACGCCATCTGTACCATTCTTAGCCATTAAAATTAAATCTATTCCCATTTCACATGCGCGAAGTGCTGCATTTGTATCGGTGCTAAAAAATGGCATTCCCGTTCCGCCGGCAAACAAGACGATTTCACCATTTTCAAGGCACTTTTTCGCCTCTTTTTGATTATAAGGCTCAACAATAGAACCAACAGGAAGTGAACTTACTACACGGGCTTTAACGCCAATTGATTCTAACGAAGATGCTAAAGCCATTGAATTTAAGATTGTTCCCATCATTCCCATATAATCAGCTGAAATGCGATCCATACCAATTTCTACTGCATCACGACCTCGCCAAATATTGCCAGCTCCTGTAACAATTCCCATTGAAACACCAGTATCTTTTAGTTTTTTTATTTCCTCAGCAATTGCTTTGACTTTTTCCATCTTTATACCAAAACCATCGTTTTTGGCTAATGCTTCACCAGAAAGTTTTAGTAGTACTATGTGTTTCATTATTACCTCCTAGCGTAATTAGTGTTTGCTAGCGGCTGCAGCTGCGGCTGCAACTTCGGCTGCAAAATCATCATTACGTTTTTCCATGCCTTCGCCTACTTCGAAACGAGCATAATTAACAGCTTCAGTATTATGATTTTTCAAATATTGACCTACTGTAACATTAGGATCTTTAACAAATGCTTGGTCAACTAAACAAATTTCTTTTTTGAATTTATTAAGACGACCCATCACCATTTTTTCAATAATGTTTTCAGGTTTTGATGCATTAGCAGGATCATTTGCAATTTCAGCTTTAATTACTTCTGCTTCATGTTCTAAATCTTTAGGATCAATAGCAGATTCATTTAAATAGCGTGGATTATACATTGCAACATGCATACAAACATCTTTGGCAACCATTGCATCAGTTCCTTTAATAACTGATAAAACAACAATTTTACCACCATTGTGTTTATAAACACCGAAAACTTCATCATCATTCTTTTCGACTTTTAAGACACGACGTAAACTAATTTTTTCACCAATTGTAGCAGTTGCGTTAACAATTAATTCTTCAATAGTTGTGCCATTTAAAGTTGAAGCAAGGGTGCATTTTTCACATGCGGTATCATTTTGAACGCAAGCTTCACATACTTGATGAAGTAGTTCTAAAAATTTTTCATTTTTTGCCACAAAGTCAGTTTCAGAATTTAATTCAACTAAATATGCTTTATTGCCATTAATAGCAACATCACATAAACCTTCAGCCGCAATTCTTGTTGCTTTTTTAGCGGCTTTAGCTATACCTTTTTCACGAAGCCAGTCGGCAGCTGCATTAATATCACCATTACATTCAGTAAGGGCTTTTTTGCAATCCATCATACCAGCACCCGTTTTTTCTCTTAATTCTTTTACTAAAGATGCACTAATCATTTTTTATTTTCTCCTTATGATTAATTATTATTCAGCTTCTTCTTTTGAAGCTTCTTTTGCGATTTCTTCAGGTTGTTCGCTAACTGGATCAACAGGGGTTTCTTCTACTACTTGTTCAGCACTTTCAGCAGGTGTTTCAACATCGGCTTTTTCAGCTGTTTCTTCTTTTGGTGCACGAACTTTTTTATTAGGTTTCTTTTCAGGACGTGGTTCTTTTGGTTGCTTAACAGGGCGTGGTGCTTCTTCAGGTTTTTCTTCTTCAGGAAGGGTATAAGGTTCTACCGCAACACCATTTCCTTCTAAAACAGCGTTTGCCATTACACCAACAATTAAACGAACGGCTCTAACACCATCATCATTAGCTGGAATAACATAATCTACTTCATCAGGATCACAGTTTGTATCAACAAGACCAAAAACAGGAATATGTAATTTACGTGCTTCGGCAACCGCATTATGTTCTGTTTTAGGGTCAACTACGAATAATGCTCCTGGAAGTTGTTGCATATCTTTAATACCACCAAAGAAAGATTCAAGTTTAGCCATTTCTTTTTTAATAGCACTTACTTCTTTTTTTGGTAATAATTCAAATGTTCCACTTTCTTCCATTTCTTCGTATTTATGAAGTTTTGCAATTGATTTACGAAGAGTTTTAAAGTTAGTCATTGTTCCGCCAAGCCATCTTTGATCAACATAATATTGACCTGCACGAATAGCTTCTTCTTTAATTATGTCTTGAATTTGTTTTCTTGTACCAACAAATAATACTTTATTGTTGTTTCGAACAATTTCAACCATTGCTGCATAAGCTTCTTCAATCTTATCAGCAGTTTTTTGTAAGTCAATGATGTACACACCATTTCTTTCATTAAAAATATACTCTTTCATTTTAGGGTTCCAACGGCGAGTATGATGACCGAAATGAACGCCAGCTTCTAGTAATTGCTTCATTGTAATTACAGCCATATTTTTTTCCTCCATTTTATTTTGTTTTGGCCTCTAAGAAGATCTACACAAGCACGCCATTAATAAACGCGACGGCTTGCTACTTTCTTATGTGTATTTTTGCCTCTTAGGCCATTGTTTATTATAACATATTTTTTTTATCTTATCAAATAATATAAATTTTTATTTTTAAAATTAAAACTTTCTAAATTTTTACGCTTATAAAAATCTAGAAAGTCATCTGTTTTTTAATTATTTTTCATTAATGTTACAAAAGTTAATCCTTCATGTTCTTCTTCGGAATCAATTTCTATAAAGCCCATATGTTTATAAAATTGAACATTATATTCTTCTTGCATAATTGTATCTACATACCATTTATGGACATCAGGATTTTTAGCAAATAATTCTTTCAAAACAAAAGTGCCATATCCTAAATGTTGATATTCTTTCTTAAAATAAAATTGGGCAATTTTCATAATTGGTTGTTCATCAAGTTCAAAGCAAAAGATGCCGCCAACAATTTGGTTATTTTCTTCATCAATGATTTTATAATATTGTCCAAAACGATATTTAATATTAAACTCCATTCGATGTAAATCCATATGATATGGATTGCTATCAAAATCGCCATATTTTTCTGAATATACTAAAAAAGCCTCTTTTTGAATTTGCAATAAGGTCAAAGCATCCTCAAGCGTAGCCTTTAATATTTTTACCATTTAGTCCTTCTCCTCATTTTTTACTTTATGAATTTTTCCTAGTTTGTCTAGGATGATTTAACATATAGCTTTCTTTTATTTGCTCTTTTGAAACATGGGTGTAAATTTGGGTGGTCGATAAATTCTCATGACCTAGCATTGCTTGAACACTTCTTAAATCAGCGCCTCCATCTAAAAGATGAGTCGCAAAAGTATGCCGAATCATATGTGGATAAACATGCCCAAGTTCACCCGTTTTTTCAATAATATTATCTAATATTACTCTAACACCTCGAGGGGTTAATGGTCCACCATGATGATTAACAAACAACTCAAGTGGCGGATCTAATTCTACATTATGAATCAAACTAGGACGTCCTACATGAATATATTTCTTTAATGCTTCAATAGTTCTAATATTCATAGGAACATATCTTTCTTTATGACCTTTTCCAAATACTTTAATCATTTCATTTGGAAAATCTAAATTTTTTTCTGTAATAGAACATATTTCACTAACCCGTAAACCTGATCCATATAATAATTCTAATAAAGCACAATCTCTCATACCAAGTGGCTGTGATGTATCAATTGCATTAAACATCATTTCTATTTCATTTTGATACAAAAATTTCGGTAATCTTTTTTCAATTTTAGGGGTTTCAACATTATCAAAATATGATTTATTAATAAGATTTTCTACGGTTAAATAACGATAAAAGGCGCGTAAACTTGAAATTTTGCGTGCTATACTTTTTCTTGAATAACCACTAGTTACTAAATTTGATACATAATATCTTGCAATATTATCCGATTTAATATTTAATAAATCACCATAATTTTCTTTCGTAAGAAACATTTTAAATTCATCAATATCTTTTAAATAATTTTGAACGGTATAAATGGAATAATTTTTTTCTACTTCTAAATAATTATGATATTTCGTTAAAGCCTCTTGAACTAAATCTTCTTTACTTTTAGAATTATCCTTCGTAACGACATTGTGTCGATTAACCGAACGTTGATTACCACGGACTGTTTTTTTTAATGCCATTGTGATTCCTTCTTTTATTTATTCATTTATTTCTTGTAATATTTTGTTTAAATTAGTTAAAGCGCGGTTGGCCAAAGTTATCTTTTTTTCTTTTTTAGGGGGATTAACCAAAAGTTCAGCAAAAAGACCAAAATTAACATTCATCGGATCAAACCGCTCTAAGTAGTCGCTTGCTTCATGATAAGCAATATAATTACTCAGCGCTCCGATGGCTGTTGTAGTATCTAAATTAAGATTTGGTTTTCCTTCTAAATGTCTTGCCATATTAATGCCAGCTATCAAGCCACTTGCAGCCGATTCAACATATCCTTCAACGCCTGTCATTTGCCCCGCAAAAAAGATGTCGGGATTTGTTAATAGTTGATAACCATTATTTAAAAGCTTTTTTGAATTAATATAAGTGTTTCTATGCATTACACCATAGCGCACAATCTGAGCATGTTCAAGGCCAGGAATAAGTGATAACAATTTCTTTTGTTCAGGAAATTTTAAATGAGTTTGAAAGCCAACTAAATTATATAAACTTTTAATTAAATTATCTTGGCGTAATTGAACAACGGCATATGGTCTTTTACCTGTTCTTGGATTATCTAAACCTACTGGTTTCATCGGTCCAAATAATAATGTTTTCTTACCTCTTAAAGCCATTTCTTCAATTGGCATACATCCTTCAAAGACTTTCATTTCAAAATCATGCGGTGTTACTTTTTCAGCACTAATTAAAAATTCATAAAAGCGATTAAATTCTTCTTCATTCATTGGGCAATTAAGATATGCAGCCTCCCCTTTATTATAACGAGAAGCTAAAAAGATTTTATCCATATTAAGCGAATCAGCTGTTACAATGGGAGCGATCGCATCAAAGAAATATAAATATTTTTCGCCTAATAAGGTCGCAATTTCTTGTTGTAAGGCCTCTGATGTAAGCGGACCGGTTGCAATAATTAATGGACCTTGCGGAATTTTAGTTACTTCTTCATTAATAATATGGACATTAGGTAAATTTTTAATTGTATTAGTAACATATTGGGAAAATAATTCCCGATCAACAGCTAATGCTCCACCTGCTTCTACTTTAGTAGCATCCGCTGCCTTAATAATTAAAGAATCCATTTGACGCATTTCTTCTTTTAAAAGGCCTACCGCATTTTCAATACCTGCTGCTCTTAAAGAATTGCTACAAATTAATTCGGCAAAATTAGCTGTCTTATGTGCTGAAGTAAATTTCGTTGGCCGCATTTCATATAAGGTTACAAGATATCCTCTTTTGGCAAGTTGATAGGTTGCTTCGCTCCCCGCAAGCCCTGCACCAATAATAGTAATAGTTGGTTTCATATTTTTTTCCTCATAAATATTAGTATATCATATTTTTTCTTTTTTTGATAAAAATTAAACACTCTTTTATCATTATTAAAATCTTTTATTTATCAGTTTAATTTGATAATTATAAAGCTAATTTTTTTACATTAGGAAAGATTGTCCATCGTAAAGTAGCTCTAGCATAGGGAATTAATTTAATATCTAAACTTTTGATTGATGTTGGATGTAAATCCTTAATAGCTGGCGTAAACTTCATTGGTCCATCATAAATAATTTGCCCCATTCTTTTTAACTTCACTAGTTCAACTTGATCATAATCAGAAATAGGGACATCGGCTGAATCAACATTAATTAAATCAACACCATTCATATAAAAACCTTTAGCCAAAAGATAATAGTCATTTTGTAAAATATTATTAACATCAGTTTTGTGTAAACAGTAAGTTTTTTCAAACATTTTTTTATCCAATGCAATTTGCCACTTAGAAAGGGGAATAATATCATAGGCTGGATAATCTTTCGTTTGACGTGGTTCGGTTTAATCAATTGTTTTTTGATATTCTATGTCAAGCGTAAAAATAAGGGGTTCTTTGGTAACCAAAAAGCCTTCACTAGTTTTTTTAACTTCAACTTCACTTTTAATAGTTAAAACTATTTTTTCACCTTTTTCAAATAAACCCTTTAGGTTTAAACGATGATTAACAATTTTACCTTGATGATTACTATGATATGTGAAATTTTTACACCAATGAGGTATTCGTAAATTTAAATTTAAAACTTGATTTGTTCCTTGATAAATAATTTCAATTTTTTCATCATAGGGATAATTAGTAACAATATCAAATGCTATATTATCTACTTCATAATGACCAGGAATATAAAAATTAATATAATATGCCTCATCATCTTTCATTAAGGCACGATAGATAAAATTAGGCATACTACGATTAACATTACCACTACAACATTCTGGATAATGATTAGCTTGATAAGCCATTCTTGGGGTTTGGGTAAAACTTTGCGTGTGATTGCTATAATGGGTACTAATAACTTGATTAGGTGCAGAAAAATATTGTAATGATTTAAAATCTTGATCAACTACTCCTGGGGCAATATTATACATAATTTTTTCGATTTTATCTAAATATTTGGCATCACCGGTTATTTGAGCCATATATCCTAGAGTCCAACAATAATCACTAATATCACAAGTTTCAATTCCCGCTAAAGCATCTTGCCCCGCAAAGTTTTCACAACAACTATGAATACCAATTGGAAGCATATGATTTTTTTCAATTCGCTTTAAGCCTTTAATTGATGCATTTAAATAGTTTTTATCATTCGTAACAGCATAAAGTAATGCCGGAATTTTGACCATTTCATTATATGTTACCGCATGTAATTTAATCGGTTTTGACAATAAAAAATCTTGCATTTTTGTTTCTTGATTAGTTGCTATTTTACAATGTTTTTGATAGGCATCAAGCGCTAAGTTTTTTAAGCGCTCATCATTATTATATAAATAACACATAATCATATTTTCAATATTAACTGATTCACGCCAGCTTGCATAATCAGAAGTATGACTTAAATAATGATTAGTTATTTTATTAAGATATTTAGAATCTTCGGTTATTTCATATAAAAATAAAACAGCTCTGAAAAAAACGGCATGAACCCATTGATTTCCTTGACCTTGGGCTTTCAACTCTTGAGCCCCTATAAAACCACTTTCATCACAAACTTCTAAAGCATTATCAATCATTTCTTTAGCTTTTTTTAAATGATATTCGTTATTTGCAAAATAAGCACATTTTAGATATCCATCTAACCAATAAGCAACTTGTTCATAAGGCCACCAGCCTTCTAGACCTCCATCTTGGAAACTTTTATTTAACCAACAATTAGTATTAAAAGGATAAAATAACTTTGGTAAATTACCAGTTAATCCTTCTAGCATAGTATCTAAATAATTTTGTGCCCAACTTGTTAATTTAACCTTCATTAAAGTTGGAGTTCTTAATAAATTTCTCATAAGATAGCTCCCTTACAAAGATAATTATTAATGAATCCATCAGGAGCTTCAACTATAAATAAGCCTTGCATAACACTTTGAGGTAAAATAAAATAAATACGATTGCCTAAAACGGAATGGGAAACACCAATATCTTGTAAGCCTGCCTTTTCTAAAGTTGTCATAATATTTTGAACATAATCCATATTTTCAACATCCACAAAGCATTTAAAAGTTACTCCTCGTTTAGCATTATAAGGTATTGCAAAATAAATGGTTTGATTAAATAAATCAACATTACAATTATATAATATTTTATTGAGAATAACATCCGTGGGGCTATTAAATACTTGTTTAGAATAAAGGCTACAAATTTCATTATCAATATTACATTTACAATCAATAATTTCTTCGGCTGTCATATTACATATATCAGTTGAACGATTATTATTGCCCATTTTTTCATAGCGCGAAACCGATAATAAAATATAACCAAACTTATAAACCTGTCTTGGAATATCTTCAATTCCTGGTATTTTAAACGATAGTTTACAAATATTAATGTTAGTCATGCAATCTGCAAGGAAGTGTTTTTTACTTAAATTATTAGTTTCATACTGGAATAAGTCCGCAAAGAAAAAACCATTTTTAATTTCATGAACTAGAACCTTTAAATCTGTAATAACTGGTCCATATTGACCAAAAAGATGATTATCATTTTCATCAACATATTCTTTGCTATACATTATAATTTTTTTCCCTAACCCTGCAGCAATCCCTAATTCATAAACCATCCATGAAGTAAGTTTTTTATTATGAATGATTGATACAACAATTTCATTATTTTTTATCATATTTTTTATACATTGAGAAAAATCGGGATTACCAGGTTCAATTTCCACATCTGATACAACATTAATATCATTTAATTTTAGTACTTCTTCTATTTCATGCCAACTATCATCCGCATTACTATGGCTTAAAAAAATAGAATAATTACTATCACCATTATTTAATTTTTGTATACTATATTTAATTTTCATAAAATCACCCTATTTTGCATAGAAGAAATTACAAGTTTTACCAATTTCTTCATCATTACATTCAACAATTTGATTATCATCATCAAAATATAAATTAAAATAAACTCGTTCAGTTTTGTCGGTTTTAGCCATTATAATATCCATTTTTTCTTCACATAGTTGCTCATTATTTTCTAATTGTAATAATTTAACTAAATCACCTTTTTTGATAACTGAATTTTTGTTAATTTCCATATATGGCTTAAAAGCAACGCCTAAAATTTCATGGTTAGGCAAAATAAAATCAACTTTAACCGCACATACACCATTATTAACATTTTGAGATAAAATCGTAAAATGATTAACAATATTAGTTGGGTTGCAATCAAGATTAAGAACTTGGGCTTCCGCAAGATAAGTTGAATAATATGGATGTTGAATAAAGCAATATCTTCCAAAGCGATGTAATTTAATGCCAAAATTAACTTCGCGATGTAATAGATTTAAAATATCATTTTTGGTTTGTATATCATCATCATCAAGTCGTTTAAGACGATCATAGATAAATTCTAAGACTTCTTTTTTTATATTAAATAAAACTGATATTTTAGAATAAAAAATACGTGAGTTAGCATATAAAGCAATATCTCGCTCAGCATAAAAACTCTTTTTAAAAGCACGAGTGGTTTCGATAATTTTAATAAGATCATTGATATTATTAGTTGCTTGTTTTTGTCTAATGGGAGTCTTATTTAAGTAATTATCCCATTCATTTTTTTCAATATCAATAATATAAGGAATTACATTTTGGCCTCTTGCTTCCATTACCCCTACTTCATACCAAAATGATTCACGTCTAATTTTGTTTTCTTCTAAAAAGAAGCGTTTCGACATAACTAAAACCAAACAACTTGCTCTTTTTAAACTATCTTCACATGCGCGCCAATACCAATAATCATTAATGATATTTTTACTTTTGGCTAAAAAGACGTAATTTAATCCTACAATATTAAATTCTAGCATTAATTCGGTAACTGCTATTTTATCTTCTTCTAATGATGTGATTATTACATTTGAGTCGAATAATTGTTCAGACATTCGACTTTTTTCAACTAAAAGCATAAAAACCTCCTCGTTTTATCTTTTTTTCTTATTCTTATTATAACATTATCTAGCGGTTTTTGCAAACAATTATTATCTTTCCTTTATTAAGATTGTTACTATTATGAAAAGTAAAAGAAGGCTAAAGTATCATTTAATACTTTAACCTTTTTAATTAATAAATCATTATGGTTTATTCGTTTTTAACCCATTTAGCATATAATACGAGTTGACCCGTCATACCTTTGGTAATTTTTTCGATTTTTTCACTACAAGCTTGATCTTTATACCAACCCTCAAAAGTATAACCATCTCTTGTAGCTGCTTCGAGGGTAAACTCATCTTCAACTGTATATTTAGAATGAGTCGTTGGTAAAACAACACTTGGATCTACTACTTCATTAATATTATGTTTATTTGGTAAAGTATCAAAAGTAGGAATCGACGTGCCTTGTTGCCATTGATGGAATCTAAAGAAGATTTGAACTTTACCACCATTTTGATTATAAGTTCTACTATAACCAGTATATGCTTTTTCCATAACATTTAAAAAATAAGCATTTAATTCAATATATTTTGTTCGATATGGTTCTGTATTTAAGAAATATCCATCAGCTACAACCGGTATATAATCTTTACTATTTTCACCTTTTATTGGTTGATAAACAAGGGTTCCAATAGTTAATTCAACCACATATATATCAAGGGCTTTAAGGCTTTCAACATCTGTCCATTGCGCTTTAGCCTTTGCATTACTAGGATTAGTTATTAAAGTATAAGTATCACCGCTTTTGGTTAAACCATTAATTTTACCAACATTAGCTGCTAACCAATTAAACCAATCAGTATAAAATTCATCAATAAATTCAGCTTTACTATTCCATTTAACAATATCAATGGTTGATAAATTAGCATCATAAATAATATTATATTCATCAATTTCCCAAAGGGCATTAATGGTTAAATCGCTTTGTACATTTTGATAATTGCCATCCCATCCCGTAAAATGATAGCCAAGTCTTTCTGGTTCAACTGGTGAAACAGCATTTCGACCTTGTTTAACTTTAGATTGTTTAATCGTATTACCATTTCCATCTGTAAAAGTAACTGTATAGGTTGGCAATTTACTATCATCAGGGCGAACTGGAACATTAACATCATCTCTTGTTAAAGCATCACAAGTTACAAAATCAACTTCCATATCAAGCCATTTTTGCAAATCGCTTGCACTTTGGTAAACACTAAAGGTATAACAAGCTACGTTAATACCGGCCTCATGGTAACGGTCAATCCATTCTTTGGTATTAGTTGATGAAATATTAAAACTAACATCAAAATTCCATTCAATACAACGATTTAAAACACTTTCACTATCAGCTGAATTAACTAAATATTGACAAGGGATGTAATCATAACCATTATTTCTAACCCATTCTAAGCATTTATATTGTGAGCCTAAGAAAATAACCTTATCTAACATATTTTGATTAGCAATTTGTTGCATTAAAGCCGCCATTCTTGAAGTATCATTATTATTAATACCATTTGACCATTTTAATTCAATGACAGGATAAACGCCATATTCTTGACAAATTTCAAGATAACGCTCTAAAGTACAAATTTTCGTTTTGTAACTAACATTATTTCTAGTTTGAGTAATCTCAACATCTTTTAAATTAGCCCAATTTGTACTAGCAAGATCTAATCCACCAAAAGTATCATCATGACAAAGCACAAAAACGCCATCTTTAGTTTGTTTAAGATCACATTCTAAAGCATTATAGCCTTTAACTTTAACCGCATTAAGAAATGCCTCTTCTGTATTCATAATACCCAAAGCGCTTCCTGCATGTCCAATGAACAATACTTTACTACCACTTGCATCTTGAGCCGTTAAAAATTCTTCAAAAAGAGCATTAAAAACAAGATCTTCCGCAGGCATTTTAGATGGAATTGGTTGATCCCATCCTACAAAACGATATCCATCTTTAAGTGGTCTATCTGGTGCTTTAATTTCACTATTATAAGGAACAGTTAAAACAATATCAGGTTTACCTTCTATTTTAAAGGTTACTTGATAACTTTTAATGCTAAATTGTGCTCTAGCAGTAATATTATGGTCTGGCATTGTATCAGGGATTGTGACACTCCAACCAGTAAATGTATATCCGACTTTTACTGGAGAAGATGGTTTTACAATTTTTTGACCATATTCATATGTTACCTTTTCTTCAGTGCCATCTACTATATAAGTAATGGTATAACTATTTATTCTAAATTGAGCAACTAAACGTAAATTATGAGCTGGCATTGTATCAGGTTCAAGAGCGTCCCAACCGATAAAAGTATGACCAACCTTTTCTGGTGATTGTTTTTTATTTATTGGATCACCATAGTGATAAGTAACATCTTCTTCAACACCTTCTACTACATAAGTAATCGTATAAGTATTAGCACTAAAAACAGCTCTAAAGGTTAGATTTTCTTTTGGCATTGTTTCAGGCACGTCGTGATCCCAACTTGTAAAAGTATACCCTTCTTTAGCAAAATCTGTCGGTGGCACAATTTCATCTTGATAATTATATTTTTGAATAAATTGGGTATTTTCATCAATAATAAAAGTTACTGTATAAATTTTTTCATTCAAGATAGCATTTACAACAAGATTTTTAGCTGGCATTATATCAGGAATTTCCATATCCCAATTAACAAAATCATAATCATCTAATACAGGGTCATTTGGTTTAGAAATTGTTTCTTCATATTTATAAGATTGTTCCATCCAAACTTTATCATTAATTTTATAAGTTATCGTATAAGTTGCTTTTTCAAAAAGCGGTTTAACTATTACTTCTTGGTTTTCAACTTTTTGGTTATCACTAATTAAGTTTTGGCCATCTAATGACCACCCCAAAAAATGATATCCTGTTTTAGTAGCAGTGGCGTTTTCTAATAAATTTTTCAAATTATCCCCCACTTTAATTTTTCCCTCATAAGGATTAACAACTTGTTCATCACTTTCAAGATCATATTTTAAACTAGCAGCCTTTTTACAACTAGGTAAAAGGCAAATAATAAATAAAATAAAACTAATTAATAATAATTTCTTTTGCATATTTTCTTTTCCTTTCATAAATATTATATGAAATAAGATTTTTTTTGCAAGCGTTTTCGTTTTTTATTTTTGCAAACAAAAAAAATGCTAATAGAATTTAGGCTATTAACATTTTTTTGTTTTGAGTTAAGTATGTTGCAATTTAATTTTCTTTATCATCTATTCTTTTGTGCATTGGACAATTAGCACTACATTTATCGCAACCACATCCACAAGTTGATTTACCTTTTTTCTTGTTAAGATGATTTAAAACAAAAGGTAGAATAACAAGGCCAATGGCAATAATCATAATAATATATTCATACCATTTCATTAGGCAACCCGCTTTTCTTGTTTATTTTTACGTTTATTTGCAACAATAAAGCCAAGGCCAATAATTAAACTAATTAAGATGATAACTACAATTAAACCAAGCCACCAAAAGAGTTCAAAGCTATAACCGATCCAATAAATAACCATTGAAACAACATAAGATGCTAAAAGCCACCAAAGAATCGTTACTAAAAAGCCTTTTTTAGTGCTTTCACCTTTCGCCGTAGCAACGGCCGCAAAGCAAGGAAGAGTAAATAAATTGTATGCCGCAAAAGCATAAATTTGGGCATTAGATAAAGCAATGGTGCCTTCTTCTAACCCTAGTTGACTCATTGTGGCAACAACATCTTCTTTAGCAATTAATCCGGTAATGGAAGCAACGGTATATTTCCAGCCTTCACTACCCATACTCCAACCAAGAGGATAAAAGACATATTGTAAAACATGACCTAAGTCAGCTAAAATACTTTCACTTATATCATCAACCATACCACGCCAGAAAGCCCATTCGAAATTAGATAAAAACCAAATAAGAATAATAGCGGCGGTGATAATAGTTGAGGCTTTATATAAGAAGTGTTTTAATTTTTCCCAAAGATGCGCAACTAAATTTTTAAATTGTGGCATATGATATGCGGGCAATTCCATAATGAAAGGAGGAACATCTTTTTTCTTACTAAATGCTTTAATAATAAGAGCTGATAAAATAGCTATCACAATTCCAAGTAAATAAATGGAGAAGACAAAAATATCGCCTAAGAAGCTTCCCGCAACAACTGTAGCAAGCATTGCCCAAATAGGTGCTTTAGCCCCACAACTAAAAAATGGTGCAAGTCTAATTGTCATATCGCGTTCTTTTTCATCTTCTAAAGTTTTAGTCGCCATCATAGCTGGAACACTACAACCAAAGCCCATTAAAAGCGGAATAAAGGCTTTACCTGATAAACCAAATTTACGGAATGCGCGGTCCATAATAAAAGCAACCCTGGCCATATATCCTGAATCTTCTAAAATCGAAATAAATAAGAAAAGTAAAAGGATTTGAGGCAAGAAACTAAAAATAGAATCAATACCCGTAAGTAGGCCATCGCAAATAAGTCCAGCATACCAAGTTTCGTCAACACCACCATTTGCAAACCAACCCCGAACTAAATCAATAATTGATCCGGTTAACCATCCCATCCAACTTTGAAGAAAGACGCCAAGGGAAGGAATACCAGCTAAGACAGCATCTTCACCATTTAGAATGGCCTCTTCTAAAATACCATCATAGCCCATACCTGTAAAGAAATTAATCCAACCACTGTTTCTAATTTCTAAACCAAAAAGACTATTTAAGAATAATAAATCTTCACTAAAAACCAAGTGGAAAACAATAAACATCAAAACAATAAAAATCGGAATACCCCAAATTTTATGCGTTAAAACTTTATCAATTTTATCTGAGGTTGTTTCATTACTATTTCGATTAGCTTTTTTTATTATTTTATTAAAATGCATCGTTATATATTTATATCGAGCATCAGCCACCATTCCTTCAAAATCACCATCAAATTCATTTTTAGTATATGTCGCACGGAGTGGTTCAATTTCGGTTAAAACATCTTGATGCATTGATACTTCGATACTATCTTCTTCGATTAATTTAATAGCATGAAATAAAGGACTTGAAACTTGTTTATCGTTTAATTTTTCCGCTGTAACCTTTACTAAATTACCTAAATCAGAATGAACTAAAACCGTTGTGCCTGCACGTTTAGTTTGGGCAACTTCATAAGCTTTTTCCATTAATTCTTTAATTCCATCACCCTTAAGGGCGGAAATTTCACAAACAGGAATGGCTAAATTTTTAGCAAGTTCTTTTGTGTCAATTTCATCACCACTTTTTTTAACCGAATCCATCATATTTAAAGCGATGATAATTGGAACATCAATTTCTAATAATTGCGTTGTTAAATATAGATTACGTTCTAAATTAGTTGCATCAACAATATTAATAACACAATCAGGTTTTTCATCAATAATAAAGTTTCTAGAAACTACCTCTTCAGGTGTATAAGGTGATAAAGAATAAATACCCGGTAAATCAACAATACTAATGTTTTCTTTTAATTTTTTATAAGTTCCTTCACGTTTATCAACCGTAACCCCTGGCCAATTACCAACATGCGCAGTAGCACCAGTTAAACTATTAAAAAGGGTCGTTTTACCGCTATTAGGATTACCAACTAAGGCAAACTTCATTATTCATTAACCTCCATTTCAACACATTCAGCTTCACTTTTCCGCAAAGTTAATTCGTATCCTCTAATTGTAATTTCAATTGGATCACCTAAAGGCGCAAGTTTCTTAACAATAATACTAGCACCAGGCGTTACTCCCATATCATATAAACGTCGTTTAATTTTTCCTTCTGATATAATTTTTTTGACTGTACCACTTTCAGATGGTTTCATTTCATTTAACATTTTTGTCATTATAACACCTCTTTCCTATTCTACAAAAATTTTGGTCGCAACTGTTTGACTTAAAGCTAAACGACTATCTTTAACTTTTAAAATAACATTTCCACTATTAATAGAAATAACACTAACTTCGACCCCCGCAAGAATCCCTAAGTTTTCTAAATGCCTTTTGGTTTTTTCATCAGTTGTTACTTTAATAATTTTTAATGTTGTATCTTTCGTTGCAAATATTAGTGGAACCATTTTTTTCTCCTTTTGTTAGCAATTGCTAACTTTAATATATTTTTTTATGTTAGCCACCGCTAACACTACAACCATTATATCAATTTAAATATCTAAAGTCAAGGAAAAAGACTTACTTAAAAAAAATATCAAGTAAGAACTTGATATTTCCAAGTAAGAACTTGATATTTTTTTTGAAAGGAATTAATTATACAAAAACAATTCAAATAGAAATGATAAAATAATATCTTAAGATATCATTTATCTAAAGGAGAAAAGTTTATTTTGCATATTGTTAGCATTGGCTAACAACACTTTTATTATATTTAAAATAGTTTTTTATCGCAACCAATATGCTTTATTTCTTATATTTTAAGCAAAAAAATTGCATTTTAAACTAAAATGATAGATAATAAAAATATCTTTAGTTAGGAGGTGCTAACATGGCAATTTACGAATCAGCCGAAGATTACCTAGAAAGAATCTTAATGTTACAAAAAAAAGGTATTAGCGTTCGCTCTATTGATATTGCCCAAAGTTTTAATTACTCAAGAGCTAGTATTTCCCGTGCAATCAATAATTTAAAAAAAGATCAACTAATTGAAATTCATGAAAATGGCACCATCGTGCTAACCGATGAAGGATTAAAAATTGCCCAGAAGATTTATAATCGTCATCTTATTTTAAGTGATTTTTTTATTAAAATTGGTGTCCCTGAAGAAATTGCAATAAACGATGCTTGTAAAATAGAGCATGATTTAAGTGAAGAAACCTTTAAGGCTATTATTAACCATATAAATAAGAAATAAAAAATTCGTCAATGACGAATTTTTTTATTAAAGATTTACGCGACTACCACTTTTTAGCCAATTGCTTGCATTTGCGCGTAAAATTTCATCAGCAGTGCGGTTTGTGCTAGCAAGAAGTGTATCAACTGTGTCGCTATCTTTCATCGTATAAGTATTATTACGTGGTATTTTAATCGTTTGACCATTTAATAATTTATAATTTGCAAAATCATTATAAAGGCCAATTAAGATTGGATCTACACCTTGTTTGGTTGCAATGATTTCAATGGTATCACCTGGTTGGGTAACATAATTTTCGAATATGTAGTCATCTTCTAAATTACTATATTTAGGTATTAATAACACTTGACCAGGGAATATCGTATTACTAGTTAACATGTTAATATCAGTTAAAGCCGAAACTGTGGTATTATACTTTTGAGCAATGGTATAAAGACTATCGCCTTTTTTAACGGTGTATTCAACATATTCGATTCTTAAACCAAAATCATCATAATTCATTTTATCCCTCCTCAAGATTAATATATGAAAATTAAAAAGAATCGTTACAAAAAAATAATCCCTTGGTGAATAACTAGGTATAAGTGTATTTAAGGCGGGGGGCCTACCTAGTTATTCACAAAAGGACTATTTTTACCTTCTTTTTTTATAATAGGACAATTTTGTCCTATTGGTTAGATTATAGCACAATTTTGTCCACAAATCAAGGAAATTGGACAAAAAAGGTTATAATTTGTCTAGGTGATAGTAATGAAATGGTGTAAACGCCTCCGTGATTTACGTGAGGATCATGATATGAATCAAGAAGAACTTGCTAACAAACTAGGCATTAGTAAAAGAACTCTTCTTCGCTATGAATCAGGTGTATCTGAACCAACAATAAGTATTTTAATTTCTTTATCATTATTGTTTAATGTTAGTATTGATTATCTAGCAGGTATTAAAGATACCACCGAAATTGATGAAGCAAGTATGGAAGATGAGCTTAATGAAGTTATTAAACAAATCGAAAAAATCAAAAAGTTATTATAAAAGCATCTCCCGAATTTTAATTCGGGGATAAAAGCATCTCCCGAATTTTAATTCGGGAGATGCTTTTTTATTTACCTAATGTTGCAATTTCTTGCGTTAATTTATTAATAAATTCATCTAATGGCATACTTATTGATTCGGTTGAACCATGATGACGATAAGTTACAAGATTAGAGTTTGCTTCATTATCACCTAAAACAACCGTATAAGGGATTTTTTGAGTTTGACTTTCTCTAATTTTGTAATTCATCTTTTCGTTACGCGTATCAATTGAAACTCTAATATTGGCATCTTTCAACTTACTAGCAAGCATTTTAGCATATTCATAGTGAGCATCATTATTAACAGGAATAATTACAACTTGTTTTGGCGCAAGCCAAAGTGGGAAGGCCCCCGCATAATGTTCGATTAAGATTCCAATAAATCTTTCAATTGAACCAAAAAGAGCGCGATGTAACATAATCGGGCGACGTTTTTCACCTTGTTCATCAACATAAGTTAAATCGAAACGTTCTGGTAAATTCATATCTAATTGAATTGTACCACATTGCCAAATACGATTCATTGAGTCACGTAATTTGAAATCAAGTTTTGGTCCATAGAAGGCACCATCACCTGGATTTAAAATATATTTGATATTTTTCTTTTCCATGGCACTAGCGAGAGCTTTTTCTGCTTTATCCCAAGTTGCAATTGATCCAATATATTTATCAAGTGGTCTAGTTGATAATTCAATATGATATGATAAATTAAACACTCGATAAACTTCATCATATAAATCAATTAAACGACCGATTTCTTCTTCAATTTGATCTTCGGTAATAAAGATATGCGCATCATCTTGGGTAAAATTACGAACTCTAAATAAGCCATTTAAAGCACCACTTGCCTCATGACGATGAACAAGACCTAATTCACCTATTCGTAAAGGAAAATCACGATAAGAATGAATATCATTTTTATAGACAAGCATTCCTCCTGGGCAATTCATCGGTTTAATGGCAAATTCTTTTTCATCGATTACGGAAGTATACATATTTTCTTTATAATTATACCAATGGCCAGAAATTTCCCATAATTCTTTATTTAACATAATAGGGGTTTGAACAAATTGATATCCAGCATCAGTATGTATTTTATACCAGAAATTTTCTAAATTACGACGTAGAATCATACCATTTGGAAGCCAGAAAGGAAATCCTGGGCCATATTCACTAATCATAAATAGACCTAATTCTTTACCTATTTTACGATGATCTCTTTTTTTACGTTCTTCAAGAAGGTTAAGATGATTTTTTAAAGCTTCTTCCGTAGCAAAGCAAGTGCCATAAATTCTTTGTAATTGAGCCCTTTTAGCATCACCACGCCAATATGCCCCACTAACACTTAATAATTTAAAATTTTTAAGCCATTTGGTACTAGAAACATGTGGCCCACGGCATAAATCAAAGAAATTACCTTGTTCATAAATGGTAATTGTACCATCTTCTAATTCATTAATTAATTCAGTTTTATAAACATCTTTGGCAAAAAGTTTTAAAGCTTCTTCTTTAGTAACTTCTTTACGAATAATATTTTCTCCTGAAGCAACTAAAGCTTGCATCTTTTTTTCAATTTTAGGTAAGTCTTCTTCGGTTAATTTAACGCCACCTAAATCAACATCATAATAGAAACCTTCTTCAATAGCAGGTCCTACCCCAAACATTGCAAGCGGATATAATTCTTTTAAAGCTTGAGCTAATAAATGAGCACAAGAATGGTTTAATAAGTTTTCGTAGCCTAGCGTTCCACCTAAAATGAGTTCAATCGAACCATCTTCATGAAGGGGTTTGGTTAAATCAATTAGTTGATCATTAAATTTAGCAACCATACATTTTTTTAATAAACTACTAGAAATAGTGGTTGCAATCTCAGCAGGAGTTATTCCTGCTTTAAATTCCTTAACCGATAAATCGGGAAATGTAATTTTAATCATTGAAAATATCTCCTTTCAAAATAAAAGCCTTAGAAAAATCAATAGTTTTTTACTATTAACTTTCTAAGGACGAAATAATCAAACGGCTTTTTTATTTAATTTTCCGCGGTACCACCTTAGTTCAAAGATTTATCATCTTTGCAACTTGAATCTTTTAACGCAAGAAACCATTACGGCTTATATTTCTATAAGCAACTCCCAGGGAGTAATAATTAAACTTGGTTTAGCTATTTTCACTATCTAGCCTCACTAATAAACTAGTCTTTAATTACCATATCCTGTTCAAAGTTATTAATATGATTAACAATATTATAATACTTTTTTTTAATAATTTCAAATATAAAACTTAAAGGATTTTAATTGCGATAATTTTGATCTGACAATTTGACAAATTCCATCAAAGTTCTTATTCTTTCATATATTCTTGATGCTCGTAAATCATCAATATCCCGATTAGATTCTTTTAAATGGGCAAATAAGAGTTGTTCATCTAAATTAGAACTCATAAAAGTTAAACGTTTATTGCTCATTCGTTCTTGTAAAATAGCACCTAAGACTTCATCGCGAATATAACTTGATAATGTTTCTCCCCCAAAATCATCAAGAATCAAAACTTCAACTTCTTTTAATTCATCAATTAAACTTTCTAAAGATCCATCAGTAATAGCACTTCGAAACATTCGAGCCAGTGCTGGATAGTAAGCAAAAATAACTTGATGATTATTTTCCGCTAATGTATGAGCAAGATATGCTAATAAATAAGTCTTACCACAACCATAATTGCCATGAATATAAAGACCTTTGGGTGATAAATTTTTTTCATAATTAGCAAGGCAATTCTTTATTTTTTTTAGAACTTCTTTACGTGCGTCATTAACATAAATATCTTCTAAATTCATATTATTTAAATTACAAGCAATCAAATGTAAATTATTTTGTTTTTGTTGATAAGCTTGCACGGTTTTTAAATAAGCACAAGGTTGATAACTAAGTTCTAATTTAATGCCATCATAATTTAAAAGAGGACTATATCCTGTGGTTGCTTGTTGACACTTTTCTAATCCTGGACAATTTTGACATTTTGCTTTACGAAAAACAAAAGCTAAAGCCGGATTAAGATTTTGATCCACAAAATTTACTGATAAGTGATGTGCTTTGATAAGTTTTTGAACATCTTGATCGTTTAAAACTTTATCAAGTAATTGCTTTCTTTGCATATTAGGTTCCATATGTTACTCCTTGCTATCTGGGCGAAAATATTTCTTTAATTCTTCTAAGTCGTCATCATCATTTGATGAGGTTTGTTCTTGGTTAGTTTTTTGACTTAAATCTTTTATGTAATCATCATACCAATCTGGTACACCTTTTTGTTTTTTATTAGGGCTATTTTTACTATTGGAAGTTTTATTTTTATTACTAACATAATTAATAGCATCAACCGTCGTTTTGACTCCAGCCCGTTTCCAAGTATTAATAATTTTTAGGAAATAATTATAAGGGGGGATTTCACCATTTAAATTTTCAAAATCAAGGACTTTACCAATTAAAACATTTAAAACGCCTAGACTGATATTGGTATCTTTTAATAAACGGTCAAACATATCAATTTCACTACTAATTAAAGCCACGCCGGTTTTATTTTTTACAAAATCACTTGGACTAGCTGATTCTAAATATCTAATCAATTTATTATTACTACTAGCATTAGGCTTAATCATATTTTTTGTTGTTAGACCTAATTTTTGATTTTTCTTTTCATACATTTTTTTAGCATTAATTCTAATATCATCATAATTAACTTTTTTATTTTCATCACAAGATAAGATAATAACATCTTTCATTTCTTCGGGATTTAATTTATATAAAAAGCTATATCTTTTGATGGTATTAATAAAATTTTGATCACTAAAATACTCATTATGAATAATTTCATGAGCAGAAGTTAAAATCATAAATTGCTCAAAATCAAAATCTTTATTTGTAATAACAATTCCATTATTAACCATTGGATCATTATTAGTTAAATAAATGGTATCTGATGCTTCGATTTGGTAAACATCATCAAAGGCTAAAGTTATCTGATTGAACTTATTAATATCAAGTTTTCGCATCATTGTCTCTAGATAAATCTTTTCATATTCATCATGTCCAAGTTGATATTCTAATAAAGTTGCTAGTTCACGATTTTCTAAAAAAGCTTGAGCTGTTAATGGTCTTTGTAAAAGATAAACATAGAAACCATCTTTATAAAAAACCTCTAACAACCTAACTGCTTCTAATTTGATACGCATTTCATAAAATTTTTCAATTGACTTTAAGTGCATTAACCGAACTAAGTGTTCGTGTTTAGCAATATCAGACTCAAAAGCCCCTTCTTTAACAAGAGAATAAAGGGTTTGATATAAAAGAAGCACCTTATTACCAATAATAGGCATATAAAAGGTTAAAAGAGTTTTTTGATCATAAGTTGAAAGGTTAGCTGTTATCATTACTTCATAATCACTATTATTAGCAAGTGGATAAGAACTATTCATTTGATCCACCTTTATGTTTTAAGGTTAATCTTTTATCTAATAATTCATAAAGTTTTTCAATTAATTTAATTGGTCTTTTAAAAGCTAATAAATATTTAGTATTAACTTTAATATCAACTCTAACTTCATATAAACTAAGCTCTATTAATGTTAAAATAATCATACTTTTTTTATATTCAAAAAGCATTTCATGATAATTATTATCAACATTAATAAGTTTAATTCCTACTTGTTTAAAAGCATCTGATGCTGCATTCTGAACTGTATTATAATCATTACTATAAGTATGTGATAATAAGCGTTGATCTTTAGCAACAGGGCTTGTTTCAAAATCATTTAAGAAATACTCAGCCAATCCCATCGTTTATTTTCCTAACCTTTCTAAAATTTTATCTACTTGTTCTATAGTATAACATATTTCTTGCGAATTATCAATTATAAACGTTGCTTTTTGACATTTTTCTTTTTGGGACATTTGCGAGGCAATTCGCTTTTTTGCATCTTCAAGGGTTAAATGATTACGCTTCATTAATCTTGCTAATTGGGTTTGTTCATCAGTGGTAACACAAATAACCTCATCACATAATTTATCAAAGCCTGCTTCAAATAAAAGCGGCACACTAATAAAAATTAATTTATTTTTCGTTATATTGATTTGTTTTTGACATTCTTCATAAACGGCAGGATGAATAATTTTATTAATTTTTTTGCGCATTTCATCGTTTGTAAAAACTATATTAGCTAAAACTTGATTATCAATATTACCATCATTATCTAAAATATTTAAACCTAAAAGTTTAACTAATTGTTGATAAACCTTACTACCCTTAGTTTTTAAGGCACAAACTATTTCATCAGCATCTAAAACCATATAACCTTTCGTTTTTAAATACTCAGTAATTGTTGATTTACCAGTAGCAATAGAACCGGTAATGCCTATTACTACTTTTTCAAAGGGTTGACATTTTTTGCAATAATATGTGCCTCTGCCACAAACAACTTCTTTTTGAATAATGGTGCCACAAATAGGGCAAGGTTCTTGCGCTTTGGTGTGGACTAAAAGTTCTAATTGAAATAAACCTGTTACCCCTAAACTAGAGGTATAACTCCGAATCGTGGTGCCACCTGCTTTGATAGCTTTAGCTAAAACCATTCGTGATGATTGTAAAATATGATCAGCATCTTCGATTGTTAAATGATTAGCCGGGGTTTTAGGATTCAAATGGCTCATAAAACATACTTCATCAACATAAATATTACCAAGTCCACAAATAACTTCTTGATCTAAGAGCACGCCTTTAATAGGCATGGTTTTTTTATGAATTTTTTCGTATAATTCTTCTTTGGTAAAAGTTGGATCGTTTGCTTCTTTGCCGAGTTTAGCAAGCGCGGGATATTGCATAATCGTTTGTTTGTCAGTCGTATTTAATAAAACCATTTTTCCGAATTTACGTGTGTCATGATAACGAAAACTAATTTGGTTATCAAGCGTAAAAACAAGATGTTCGTGTTTGGAAAGTTCATCATTTAAACCTTTGAGAAAAAATTTACCTTCCATTCTTAAATGACTAATAATCGTATAATCATCTAAAATAAATAATAAATATTTGCCATAACGATCAATTTGACGAAATGTTTGATTAATTAAACTATTTTTAAACGTTGCCTCGTCCACATTTTCTAAAATTTTATCATAATATATAGCTACATCGGTAATCTTTTTATGAAGAATTTGGGTTTCTAACGTTCTTCTGACGGTTTCGACTTCTGGTAATTCTGGCATAATAATCTCCTATTTTAAATCCCATGTTTTGCCATATTCAACATCAACATCAAGCTTAACTTTGAGCGATACAGCATTTTCCATTGTTTCCTTTAGTAATTTTTTAACTATTTCTAATTCATTTTTTTCAACATCGACAATTAATTCATCATGGACTTGCGCAACAATTTTAGCCTTTAGATGATGATCATCAAAAGCTTTTTGCACTTTAATCATGGCAATTTTCATAATATCAGCTGCACTACCTTGAATAGGTGCATTCATACTAGCTCTTTCGGAGAACTTACGTAAAGTTGCATTCGTGCTATTAATTTCTGGCATATATCTTCTTCTTTGATAAATAGTCGTTGTATATCCTTTCTCTTTGGCTTCTTTAATGCATCGATCAAGATATGGTTTAACCTCTGGGAAAACTTCAAAATATTTTTGACTAAAAATGCTTGCTTCTTTCGGTGATATATGTAATTCTTCCGACAAGCCCCAATCACTCATGCCATAAACAATCCCGAAATTAACCGCCTTAGCCATTCTTCGCATTTCTTTGGTAACCATATCTAAACTAACATTATAGATTTTCGCGGCGGTGCTAGCATGAAGATCAACATTTTGATTAAAGGTTTCAATCATTGCTTGGCAACTAGCAAGACTTGCAAGAATACGTAATTCAATTTGGGAATAATCAGCACTTACTAAATAACCATCGGTTGTAGAAGGAATAAAAACGCTGCGAATAATTCGTCCTTCTTCGGTTCTAACAGGAATATTTTGAATATTAGGTTCGGTTGATGACAAGCGTCCGGTTTGGGTTAAAGCTTGTTTAAAAATAGTATGAACTTTATGGTCTTGAGGGCTTACTTCCGAAAGAAGACCTACTACATAAGTTGAATATAGTTTAGCATATTTACGATAGTCTAAAACAAGTTTCGGAACTTCATGATATCTCGCTAATTCTTCTAATACTTCAGCACTCGTTGAATAACCGGTTTTCGTTTTTTTGCCTTTACCTAATTTAAGATTTTCAAATAAAACCGTTCCTAATTGTTTGGGTGAGGCAATATTAAAGGAAAATCCTACTAAGTCAAAAATTTCTTTTTCCGTTTTTTTCATTAAATCGTTAAAATAATTGCCAACTTCAGTTAATTTTTCTTCATTTACTTTAAAGCCGTTCATTTCAACTTGGCCAAGAATTTTAGCAAGTGGTAATTCAATTTCATATAAAAGCACCTTTTGCTGAGCCTCGTCTAAAAGATCATCCATAATCGTTTTCAAAGCAAAAATCAAATGACTTTTATCTTGGGCATATTTAGCATAAACATCTTCGCTTGGAATCGTATAGGTGCTTTTTTTGCCATATACTTCTTCAAAATAAGGTAAAGATGTTTGAATAAAATGTTCAATTATTGTTTTAATATCACTAGTTACATAAGATGGATTAATCACATAACTAGCTAAAGTAACATCAAATCCAATCTTCGCTAAATTAATTCCTAAATATTTTAAACTAACATAAGTCTTTTTAGCATCAATCGTATAATAAGTATGAGAAGCATTTATTGCCTTTTTTAACGCTTCATCAGTAAGATATTTACGGTCTAAATAAAAGGCTTGATCTTTAGTTGCAAGCGCTATTCCTAAAAGGGACGCTTTATGGTAATTATCACCATCTAATTCCACTTCGATTGCTAAAGTTTCATGCGTATTAAGTGCATCTAAGGTTTTTTCTAAATCATTATAAACATATGTAAATGGTTGATCGGTTGGTTTTTTGATTGTCTCAGTTGAGGCTGGATCTTTAAATTGATCAAAGTTAATACGTTTGATAAGACTGGTAAATTCTAACCTTTCTAAAAATTGATGTAAAAGGCTAAGATTAGGTTTTTGTAAACGGGTATCTTCTAGTTTAACATCGATTGATGCATCTTGTTCAATCGTTGCAAGTTTTTTAGTCATCAAAGCTTGCGCTTGATCTTTGGTTATATTTTCAGCAATTTTACCTTTTAAGGCCGGAATATTTGCGATAATGTTTTCTAATGTTTGATATTCTTCTAATAACTTGATAGCTGTTTTAGGTCCAATCCCACTAACACCTAATAAATTATCCGAACTATCACCAATTAAACCTTTATAATCTATTAATTGTTCAGGATTTATTCCCATTAAAGTTTTAAAATTGTTTTCATTATATTCTTCTAAATCACTGATGCCTTTTTTCGTTAATAAAACTTTAACATTACCTTTTACAAGTTGTAATAAATCATGATCACCCGAAATAACAATTACTTCATCAAATTCTTTTGCTAGACGTTTAGCCATTGTGCCTATTAAGTCATCGGCTTCATAATCATCGGTTTCTAAGTGATAAATTTTTAAAATGTCTAAATATTCTTTAATAAAAGGGATTTGCATAGCAAATTCTTCTGGCATTGGTTTTCTTGTTCCTTTATATTCACTATATGCTTGATGGCGAAAAGTTTTTTTACCCTTATCAAAGGCAACAAAAATATTAGTTAAGCCCTCGGTTGTTAAAAGCTTATTTATCATATTAACAAAAGCATAAATCGCATTGGTATAAAGATTATCTGATGTTTTCATTAAATTACCTGTATAAGCTGTTGCATAATAGGCTCTAAACATAATACTATTTCCATCTAAAAGAATTATTTTTTTCATTGCAAATACCTCATATAATTGTTTTTTCTATTTTTATTTTACCACAAATTGATAAAAAAATATCGAATATTAGTATTTTTTTTCATCCATAATATTTTTGGTGATTAAATGTTTAAAAAATTATTTTTCCTAGGCGAATTTTTGAGTCTACTTTTTTTGGTTTCAGCTTGTAAAAAAACGCAAAGCACCCTTAAAATTATGGATGAAGATTTTAAAAATTTAATTAGTAATTATCAAAGTTATAATGATGATTTATATGATTTATATTATCAAGAATATCAAATTAACCATAATGTTATTTTATCTTTAAATAAGGTTAATTATCCTACTTTTTTTGAATTAACATCAAGTATCAAAAGTTTTAATTTTGGCGAAGGATATTTTGTTAATAAAAATTACTATTTAGAAAAAACTTATATTCCCCAAGATTTAGTTCCCGTAACAATTAATAAAATTAATCGTAAAAATGAAACAATGTTAATTAACAAAAATGTACTTAAAATGGCGACCAAAATGTTTGATGATGCCAGTAAGCAAGGTTTAAATCTTGTGGTATTTTCGGCTTATCGCAGTTTTACTAAACAAAAAGCCCTTTACAATAATGCTAAAGATCCTAGTTTCGTAGCACCAGCTGGTTATTCTGAACATCAAACTGGTGATGCTTTAGATATTGCTACCCTTGATACGGGATTAACATCTTATTTTATGGAAACGAAAGAATACCTTTTTTTAAAGCAGCATGCACATGAATATGGTTTTATTGAGCGCTATCAAAGCGATAAAGAAGCATTAACCCATTATCCTGCTGAAGGGTGGCATTATCGTTATGTCGGTCAAGAAATAGCTACTACCATTTATCAAAATCATTTAAGTTTAGAAGAATATATTTATATGTATGTTGAATTAAAATAGCACATCTTAGTGACTTTTTTCATATTATACATTAGGAAGGAGCCGTGCGTATGTATTATCGCTATTTACCATATCAAAATCAAGCTAGACTTTGGATTCCCTTATTAGCAGGAGCTGTCATTATTACTGCCCCTTTTTGGTTAGGCGGCCGCAATAACAATTGTTGCAATAATCAAAATTATCCTCCACAATATATCCAACCATATCCTCAGCCTTACCCTCAACCTTATCCCCAACCATATCCGTATCCTTATCCATACCCCTATCCTGTAACAAAGTTTACATAATATATATTGATAAATTAAATCATTTTTGATTAGTAAAAAGCGTCTTGACGCTTTTTTTTAGTTTTAAATTATTAAATACTTTTTTGTGCAATCAAATAAAAAAGACAGTTTCAAAATAAAAACTGCCTTTTTTAACGCTTTAGATGATAAAATAAATTATTTTTTAAATAATTTTCTTTGATGGTTTGGTTTTTATCAATTATAACATCTTTTTTTAATGTATGATAATAACCGATAAACATTTTATGTTGGATTTCTTTATACCAATAAATTGGCACATCATGATAGTGTTTAATGTGTAAGCGACCAAAATGATTAGTAAAATAACTCTTTAAATTCATTTGTAAAAGTTTTTCCATTTCTTCAAGGGCTTGATAATTCATTTTAGTCACGATTAATTCTTCAACTTTACTAGTTAATAGGGCAACATCAATAAATTCTTCATTGTTTATTCCTATTTGATAATTATCTAAAGGATAGCGACCAAAGACAACACCGACTAAATAAGATAAAAGGTCAGTAACTAATTCTTTATAAGTTGGCGTTTTAATTAATTTAGGCGTGGCACTTGGTAAATTAATTTGATAAATTTCTTGAAAAATTTGATTAATAGTTTGTTCATTTGTATAAATTAATTGGGCAAGATTTTGCCTTTTTGTTAAATAAATTTGACAATTTTTGGCTAATGTTAAACTGCTTTGATAATTTTGATAAATTTCATTAGCTTGATAATTCCAAGATAATTCATCTTGGGCATCTAAATAGCGTGATGTATCAATTAAACTATCGACAATTTTGTTAATTTCAACCACTTTCTTTTCATCAATAATAACCGGTAGGCTAGCAAGATTACCTACTTGGAAATTTACTGTAGGGGCTATGGCGGATAAGAAGAAAAAAGCGACATTACTTGATAAATAAGCAAGAATATATTTTTCCCAAGGTTTTTTAACAAACATTGTTGAACCTGAAACATCAAAAACATAACCATTTTCTTTATAGCACACATTAAAACTATTAAAACCAAAAAGTGACCATGTTATGCCTTCTTGAAAATAATATTCTTTAGATGGTAAGTGATTACCTTGCTTTTGTAATTGATTAAATGATGTTTGATCAAATTTAATTACAGTTTTACTCGTTTTATACCATTTAGTTTGACTACCACCTTTATTATATGGGGCATATTTTTTCTTTGTTTGAAAAAATTCCGCCAGCGACTTACTATGAAAACTAATCTCGCTTGGATCAACTTCATACCATAAACGTAAATATTCTTTATTATTGCCGGTTGCTAGACCTTGCCTAATATTGGCCAATGAGCCAAGTTTTGGACTTTTTTGTAAAATGGTCATTTCATGATCATTTAACCAATAAATAAATGGACAATTATCAAGGTATAAGAACTGTTTTTGATCAATTAGATAATGATTTTTTAAATCTTGATAACCTACTTCTTTTTGATTAATATCATCATATTCAGTTAAGCGAACAAATCTACTTAACGTAGTTTTAGCCTTATTTTCAATAATAAAGCTACAAGCTAGTGCATTATAAGCATTTAAGTTTGCAAAAGTATTTTTCCCTAAATGTAATACTTCTTTGATTTGAAAAGCAGTAAGTAGATGCTTTCTTAAAGCAGAAAAAGATTTAATAAACATCCAAGTATGTAAAGTTAGCATTGCTAATTTACCATTTGGTGCTAAATATTCTAAACATCTTTCAATAAAAGCGGTATAGAGCTCTGATTTGCCATAAATAAAATGTTGATTCAAATATTGTAATAAAAAATCAGGTAACACTTTTCTTCCCATATAAGGTGGGTTAGTTATGACTAAATCATATTTTTGCTTAAGCATTTGACAAGTTATGATTGATGGCTTTACCTCATCTTGGACGCTTTTTAAAATAGCATCATAATCAAGATCAGGCACCCGCACTAAACTTCCAACTAACTCAATATTGCTAAAAACATCTTCTAATTGTTTAATTGTTGGTTGTTTTTTTAAACAAATAAAATTAGGAATGATAACTTCATCATCTAAATAAGTTGGACATTTTTCCCAAGCTTTCATTACAAACAAGAATTTAGCAAAAACAATTACGCTTTCATCTATATCAAAGCCATAAAGCTGTTCATGGTAAATTTTTTGAATTGTTTTTTTTAGATTAATCTTTTTATCTAGTTGATATTTTGCTAATAAGAGGTCTGTTACTTCTAGTAATAATTGGCCTGTTCCAAGGCATGGATCTAAAACTTTATAATGCAAAAAAGCTTGGCTATTACTATCCATAGCATGGCTAACCATCCATTTAGCAACAAAAGGGGGTGTAAAGATTTGGGTAACAGCTCCAATATTATCTTTTGTAATAATTGTTTGTAAATTGCGATTATCATAAGTTAAATCTGTATAACGTTCATGATCTTTAAAATCTTCTTGAAAATTACTAATTTCTTCAATTGGAGTTTTTTCGTTGATATATGTTTTTAGTAACGTAATCATTTCTTCATCATAAAAATTAGTCGGATAATTACTTGCTAGCTCATCAAGATTATTTTCGAAAATACCTTTAAATACTTGATTTTCCCACTTGCAAAGTTTTAATATCGTATCTTTACGATAATCAACTTGTTCAACTAGTTTTCTTGCAATTAAATATTCAATTGTAATAATTCTTTCAAACCACTTAGTTACTAACTTTTTTTGTTTTAATGATTGACATAATTTACTTCGAAGTTTAGCAATAAATGTATCATGATCCATTACACTCATAATTTTACCTCATCTATTTGATATTTTATCATATCCTTTTTTTTCTTTCAAGCAAATAAAAAAGATTGTCATATTTCTTGTTATCTTTTGCAATAAATCATAAAAAATGAACCCTCTTTGTTAAACTTTGGCATATCAAAGTTTTGTTTAACAATTGGGGTTCATTTTAACAAACATCTTTTATAATGAATATCCTAAAGTTATGCGAAAAACGCCATCACTATAATATTCCATTTTGAGCATTAAACCATTACTACTTGTGGCATTATAAATATAATAAGTATAAATACGGCCGCCACTTTGAACATCTTTATTTTCACTAACATCATTGGTAAATCCTGCCCTTTTAAATTGATTAAGGGCTTGATCAAATAAAGAACTTGTAAAATTACGATATTCAATGATTAAATTATCATTATCTTCATAGGCTACGTAAAAACTTCCACCTCTAATTTCTTCAAGTCCTTCTAAATAAGGATGATCCTTAGGCCAACTAGTATAAGGCAACTTTTTAACTGGATAATTTAAGTATAAACTTACATCACCTACTTGTTTAAAATCAATAATATTTAAAGATATGCTCGCAGTAGGATTGCTTATTTCAATGCTTAAACAAATACCTGTTTGGTTATCAATTAGATAATTTTGCATATATAAATCATTCTTAATCAAAAATCTTTTCGTGTATAAACTAACATCTTGATAATCTAAATAAGTTTGATTTTTTATTTCATAAAAGTTTTCATCAATATTGGCTTGATAATTAGTAATTAAATCTAAAATTTGTTGTTCTAAAGCACTTGGATCATTGCCATTTGTTTCATATAAACTTCTTGTTTGATTAACTAAATCAACCGTATACCATTTGTCTTCCGTAATACTATATAGCAAAGTTTGATCATTACTATCAGTTGATAAGAATAGGCCTTGTTGATCTTTAATTAAATGAATGTTTTGTTTATTATACTTAATGGTTAAATCATATGTTGTAAAATGTTTTCTTACCTCAGTAGTTGATTTTAAATTAGCCTTATTAGCCGTTTCAACAGCGGTGTAGGTAGCAAATTGATCAAGGAAATTGTTTCCTAACTTAAATTGATTAACTTTACAAACGATATCACTACTATCATTTACAATGTGAAAATAAAGACAAGCACCGGTTTCATCATCAAGATAATAATATTGTTTAAGATTATTTTTTTCATCATAATATTCCGTAATATCACGATTTAAATAAGTTGATTTACGCGTCTTAAAATAGGCAATTTTAGGATCACTTAAATGTCTTGTTAAAACATAATAAACATCTTCTAGGGGATCACTAAAATCATAGTTATCCATTAATAATAATTTTTGTTTTTGGGAATTGTCAATTTGATATGATTGATTAGTCTTTTGATCATAATAAATAGCAAGCTTTTTTTCATCAAAAGCATAATAATAGCCTTGAGACGTTTTAATTAATTCAAAGACGATTCCATTATAATCCATAATGACATCAAAGGAATTAACATCTTCTCTAATTTGTTCTAACGTTTTAAATTGACCTTGCTTTTTTTTGCATCCTGTAAAACTAAAAAGCATTATTAAGGAAATGAGTAACAAATAACTTTTTCTCATAATTATCACCTAATTTCTTTTATAATTTCAATCTCTTCTTTTATTATAACATCTTTTACGTTTAATTATTCTACTCTTATTTAATATGTTTTTGCCACAATGATGATATTTCTTTAAGCGGTTCTGGTTCAATCATTGTATTTGATTTATGTTTAGTTCCTCTTACTACTAATTCATTGGAAATAACTGAACCTAAACTTTTTAGTAATTCTTCCACTTTAGAATAATCAAAAGCAGCACAAGAGAAAATATCAAAGTAAGCAAGTTTACTCTTATAATCATAATGAATTGAAATGTGGCTTTGCGCAATAATGATAATGCCTGATAAATAATTAGCATCTTGAACTTTATTTTTAATAACATATGGTCTTGTAATCGGATCCATATTAATTCGATACACAAATTCATCTAAGAAGTTATAGCATTCATCCATTGTTAACTCTTTGTTCATTTTAATTGTAGCAAGACAGTGAGGACCAAAATTGTTATTAGGATCAAATGGTAACTCAATATTAGTAAATTTACGTCTAGAACTACAAGAAAAAGTTGACATTTTACGATTATATGGTAGTAATGCTTCAAGCATATCGGCTAAGAGTTTTTCATCAAAATTAGTTGTGGAAAAAGCATCTAAGAAATAACACTCTCTTAAAGGAAAAGTATGAATGGTAATATGTCCGCCTTTTAAAAGTAAAAAAGCACTTACACCAATATCTTCTTTAACTCTTCCATAATAATAAGGAATTAAATAGGGATTAGCAATTGGTTCTAGACCTAAATGATATGCTAATTTATTTAAGGTATCGTTAATATAAACTAAATTTTCTAAATTATGGTTTTTACAGCCATAACAATCAATCATTGCATGTCTCATTATTTTTCATTCCTCACAAATTTATAATAAAATACTTCATATAATAATTTTAATCCTAACCAAGAAGTAATATCATTGATATCAAGGCTAGGTGATATTTCAACTAAATCCATTGCTTGAACATTTAAATTAAGAAAGACTTCTTTTAAAAAGGAGCGCATTTCAAGTGGAGTAAGGCCAAAACTTTCAGGAGTTCCTGTGCCTGGTGCATAAGCAGGATCAATCGCATCAATATCAAATGATACATAATAAACGGCCTTTTCATCATGGGCTTCTTTAATTCTTTTAACAATTTCTTTAGGACCTAACTCTCTAAATAGATCAGCCGTAAAAACATCTAATTCCGGATGTTTTTCTTTGAATTCTACTTCACCTTTTTCATAACTACGAATTCCTACCATATGAATGTCTTTAGCTAAATAACCATGATCAATCGCGCGCCGATTAGGACAAGCATGGCTCATGTTGCTACCCATATATTCATCTAAAATATCCATATGAGCATCAATATGAATAATAACAGGGGTTAAACCTAAATTATGATATTTATGATAGAAAGCTTTTTCAAGGGGAATACTGATGGAATGATCACCACCCAAAAAAAGCATAAATTTATTATGTTGTAACATTGAAGTTGCTTGCTTTTCTAAATCATCATAAAAGTCCCTCTGTTTAGTTGGCTTAACCTCACAATAATCATAGATTTTAACTTTTTCAAGATTATGAAAATTAGCATCAAAAGGTGGTAAATATTTTGAAAGGTCTTTTAACTTTTTAGGGGCTAAACTTGTACCACTACCACATGAGCAACCAAGATCATAAATAGCACTGCCTAAAAGAACGTTTGCGTCTTTTAAATTATCAGTTTTTAATTCACGAAAATCATTATACATCTTTTTTACCTCTCAATTTTACATTAAAATTATATCATAAGTTGAATTGTTGGTAAATAAAAAAGTCCTAAATTAATAATTTTACTTTTACTAATTTAGGGCTAATGATTAAATAATTTAAACTTTGGGCTTTTTATTATTTTTTTTCCGAAGCCTTTGGTAATAATTATAATAATAATTAGGATGATAACCATAATAGGGATTAGACATATTATTGTAATAGTATGGATTATAAGTTGGATATTTTTTAGGTTTATTAATAGTAGCATCATTATTAGGCATTTTCGCCGAAGCATTATCATCTAAATTTTGTTCCAATGGTTGATTAACATTAGAAAGGATTTCTTGTTCATTATGCGTTTGAAGGTATTCATTTAGTTCAATTTTAGGATAATATTCTTCAATAAAGGGTTCCGTATTGTCTAATTCAGTTTGAATTATTTCAGGAATTTCGGGTAATCTTAATTTAGTGCCAGGAATTAAATGATCCCAATCTCTAATATGATGATTAATTTTGATTATTTCATCAGTTGTTAAATTATAAATGCTAGCAATCTTTTCAATTTTTTCATCCACTCTAACAATATGAGTATTCAAATTTTTCACTTCCTAAAAAAAATCGTTGGACACCAACGATTTTTAGTTTTCATTAATGAAATCTTCATTAATTTCATTTTCCAAATTATCGATGGTATCAAATGTATCATTACAATTATATACGTTCACCATCATCTTGGTTTCACCGATAATTTCAGCAAGTGCGTCAAATACAACTTCGACCTCAATATTACCATCTTTAATACAAGCGTTAGTACAAGTAGGTTGTTGCAATATTCTAACTATAACATCACTATGATCAGTTGTTTCATCACAAACAATATCTCTTACTTTAATGACGCCTTGATAAGTAGTTTTAGCGCGGGCAATTTCGGTCTGGGTATTATTATTAAATGCATACCAAATATTGATTTCAAAGTTTCCAAATAAATCCACTTGTTTTTCATTTTGAGTAGCCTCAAATTCATGATTAATTACCCAACAACCTAAAACACTGTATGGTGGATTATCGGGAGTTATCGTTTCACAGATTTTAAATGTTTTACGACCCTTTGCAAGTACGGCTCTAGTAACAATCTCACGAACTTCACTCATCTATATCCCTCCTCAATTAAAGTATATGAAAAGTTCAATCAACTTGTGACAGAAAGATTTAAATTAAATGATACACTATATTATATTCAGCAAAGCCATCTTTAGACTAGTAATTATCATTTTACAACTTCTCTATTTCAAAAAGCACCACGCCATCATGAATAATTTGATATTCTTGATTTAGAACCATATCACTTGTTATCTCAAGCACATATAAAGAAATGTTTTGCAAAGTTTGAATTTTTTGAAAGGTAACTACATAATGATATTCCGCATTGTAATACCGTTTAGCCTCAGTTAATCTTTCTATTTGACAAAGTTTAACCACATCTTTTTGATCGATTAAGTATTGGGCATCTTTTTGCCATTTTTTTAAAGTTTTTTTAATCGTTAAACAAATAATTAAAATTGTTATAACAAGCATCGATACTAAAACTAAAGCAACTGCTAAAATGATTTTATCCATTAGCTAAATCCTTTATTGATGCATAGCTCGATATACACCATTAATCATCGTATCAGTAGTGTCTTCTGGATAACACCAACACATTAATCCTACGCCATCAATTGCTTTTGCATATTCATATTTTGCCATCATAACTTCTTCGCTATCATAAGTTACGAAAATCCGATTGGTTGGATTATATAAATATGAACCAACTACTTGATTTTGGCTATTAACTTCTAAATATTGTTGATATTCACCACTTTTAATTAACTCTTCGATAACATTACCAAAAACAGTACCACTACTATATGAGCCTTCCATATTAAGACTAGTTAGCGTTCCACTAACGCCTAAAGCAGGATAGGTCGTTGAGGTAAAACTTCCCGTAACTTTATATGCTTTACCATATCCAGCTGAACCAATAATAATTTTAGACTTAGAAAGGCCTAAAGATGTTAAAAGGTTAACACCATAATCACAACCAAAACCAAATCCTCCATCATGTTCAGAACGATAAAGTGGTGAAAGATGAGTTGTTTTAGCACTATTATTCATATCATAAGACATTAGATTAATATAATCAACATAGTTATTAAGGGTTTTGAAATCAAAGCGATCAGAAGTTGTTCCCCAACTTGAAGCAGGAACAGCCGCACTTAAAAAGTAAGGTGATCCTCCTGCTGCTTGTCTACGATTCATTTCAGCACGTATATCTTGCATTAGTTTATTCATACCGGTTGCATTAACTTTAATTGACGAAGAAACGGTTTCCCAATCGATATCAACACCATCTAATTTATTATTTTCAACTAAATTCATTAAATTAGTAACAAAAGTTTGACGTAAATTATCATCAGCGGTAATTTTATTAAAAGTAGCACAAGTTTCTGATGATACCCCATTAATACATGCAACAACTCTGACATTACTCTCTTTTAGTTGTAAAACTTCTTCTAAGTAACTAGTATTTGTAAATTTGCAAGTTCCATCATCATATGGAATTGCAAAAGAATAATATACAATATCTAAAACTTCTTTAGCTTTATCTGAAAAAAGTGTTCTTTCGGTTTTATAACGATTACTATAATTAGTATACATACTTACAGCATCAACCGAAAAATAAGTTGCAACAGGAGTTGATGGTAATTCATCATATAAAACAGGGCCAACAGTAATTTCTTTTGACTTTTCTACAACAGGACCATTTTTATAGTTAATTGTAACAACAATATTAGCGTATTGATTGTAATGAGTTTGTTTAGCTTTAGATACTTGACCAAAACCATCGTTTGTTATTACATAAAGAGTTGGTCGCCAACTTTTCCAACTAAATGTCGCATATTCATTTTCTAATATTAATTGATCTTTGGTATTAGAAGTAGCAAAGTCACTGACACAATCTAAAATAGTGTTTTGGACTTCTAATAAATTACTCATTTGATTTTCTAATGTTTCTAAAACTTGATAATTTGTTATAAGAGCTTTTAAACTAGGTTTTAAAGCTTGATATAAAAGGTGAATTTCTTCTAATAATGGTTGATCATTAATCGTTAAATTTTCAACTGTTGGTAAAGCTTCTATTTTACTAATCAAGTTAGCAACAGCTTCTTTATCTTGCATTAATGCTTCTAATTCAACTAATTTTTGATAATTGATAACATAGCCTTTTAAATCCTCATCTAAAGCATCATAAGCACTTCTTGCAAGAAGTAATTGGTCTTTATCTTCAATAGATAGAGTTTCGGCAGAAGGTAAATTATTAATTAATTCATTAACATTTTCAATTAAAACTAATTTTTCTTCTTCTAAAAGTAAAGATGCTAGTTTTTGATAATTAGTAATATAAACCTTTAAGTGTTCGGCTAAAGCATCATAAGCGGTTTTGGCTATTTGTAAAGTTTCTTCATCTTCTAAAGTAAAGTCAGCTAAAGCCGGTAGTGCTTCAATTAAAGCTATAACTTGATTAATTTGTTGATGATAATTATTTAAAATCATTTTAGCATCTGTAACTTTATCAAAGCCTAAAACTTTTGCTTGATATTTAGCTGGTAAAGCTTGATATAACTTGGTAATTTCATCAATTAGGCTTTCCGCATCTAAAGTAATAACATCAGGTATATTTGTAATTTTTTCATTAATAGTATCTACTTGTTGTAAATAAGTTTTTTGTTTTTGACAAGCGGTTAAAAAACTCATCGAAAACATCAATATTATTAAAACGATCAATCTTTTTGGCATTTTTTTACCTCCTACTTTCTCATAATTATTATATAAAAAATTAAGCTTTTTTGCTTTTATTTTGCTTTTAGTTGCTAAATAAAAAAATCTTTATTTAAACTAGTATTTTGATCTTAACCAGTTTAAAATAAAGATTTAAAGAAAACTCTTTATGATTTATTCATCTTCCTTCGTTGTTTCGTCAACTTCCACTTTTAATTTTCTAACACGCATATCTTCGGCTTCTGTAATAGTAATTTTTAAATTAGCAAAAGTAAAAGTATCGTTAACTTGAGGGAATTTTTCTAAGACTTCGGTGCACCAACCACCAACGGTTGTATATTCACTATCAAAATCACGATCATCATAATCGACTAATTCAAGGAAATCATAGATATTCATATCACCATCAACCAAATAAACATTAGGAGCAAGTTCCGTATATTCTATTTCAACTTCATCCATTTCATCAAAAATATCACCAACTAATTCTTCGACAATATCCTCAATTGTTAAAATTCCCATAAAACCACCAAATTCATCAACAACAATGGCAAGGTGTTGATTAGTAGTTTTAAACTCCGTCAAAATATTAGAAATGGCTTTGGTTTTATGAACAAACATTGGTTTTGATAACATTGATCGTAAATCGATTTCATCACCATTTAAAATCTTTTTCATTAGTTCGGTTGTGTTTAAAATACCAATAATATGATCAATTGTATCTTCATAAACTGGCACTCTTGAAAAGCGGAAAATTTCTTCATTATTTAAGATTTCTTGTTTATCATCTTCAATATCGATAGCAAAGACATCAACTCGTGGAATCATAATTTCATGTGCTGTTACATCTCTAAAATCGATTGCGGAAATGATTAATTCAGCATCATCTTCATCAATGACACCTTCTTCTTCCAATTCTTCCGTAATTGCTATTAATTCTTCATCATTAACTGATGGTTCAGTTTCTTTAGGAGTCCATAGTTTGCTAATTAAATTAACTAATTTAGTTACAATCCATGTTACAGGAAAAAATAAAATTCGACAAATATTAAAAGGACTAACATAAAGTAATGATAAACGTAAATTATATTTTTTAGCAACTGCTTTTGGTAAAATTTCTCCTAAAATCAAAACGACAATCGTTACAACAATCGTAGAAATAAGCGTTCCTTTTTCATCACCCAAATATTCTACCGCAATCATCGTGGCAATTGAAGAAATTAAAATATTAACTAAATTATTTCCCACTAAAATCGTTGATAAAGCATTTGTATAATTGTCAACAATTTTTAAAGCTGCAGATGCTTTTTTACTATTTTCATTAGCTTTTTTTTGTAATTTAATTCGATTAACACTTGCATAAGCAATTTCACAAGAAGAAAAGAAAGCCGAACAAACAAGTAACACAATTAAAACAATCGTAATAATTGTTATTTTAGGAGCATCCATTATTTAAGACCTCCTTTTAATTGTTCATTATTAGTTGTTTCACCAACTAATTCTTCTAAAACATCTTCCATGGTTACAAGGCCAACTAATTCATGATTTTGATCATAAACAATTGCCATATGACTTTTTTTACTTTTAAAAAGTTCAACCATTACATTTAAAGATGTATCATCGGTTACATCGATTACTTCACTCATTGATTGCCTTAAAGCAAATTTTTTAGAATTCATCGCCATTTTTAAAAATCTTCTAATATTTAAAATGCCTATTATTTTATTAGGATTATTAGCATAGACCGGGATTCGCGAAAATTTAATATCATTGATATTTTTGAGTACTTCACTTCTTGATAATTTATTATAGTCAAGCATAACCATTTTTTCTTTAGGCGTTAGAACACTTTTGACTGTGATATCATTAAAGTCAACGGCAGCTTGGATGATATTACTTTCTTCTTCATCCATAACGCCTTCTTCTTCACTATTAACAATGATATCTTGAAATTCATCTTCTGTTAAAGTATTATCGGTTTCTTTTATTCTAAAAATCTTGTTAAAAGACCATAAAATAAAATTAAAAATTTGCATAATTGGATATGTAATAATATATATTAGCCATAAAGGATAACATAAGATTTGAACCAATTTATCAGCATTTGCTTTAGCAATATTTTTCGGAATGATTTCTCCAAAAATAAAAACCAAAACAGTCATAATAATGGTGGCAACAAGGGTTGCAAGGCTATCTTCGGTAATATAACCAATCACAATTACTGTCGCAATCGCAGATGCTACAATGTTAACAATATTATTACCAATTAAAATCGTAATAAGTGATTGATCGTATTTTTCTAAAATTTTTAAAGCCAAACGAGCGCTTTTACTACCATCTTCAGCTTTAACTTTAAGCCGAACACGATTACAACAAGTAAGGGCTGTTTCAACTGCTGAAAAAAAGGCACTAGCTATTAATAATATAATAATGACTATTATTAATGGCAAGTTTTCAGTCGCACTACTTAAAAAGATCATTTGCGACAAGGGGACCAGTGGATCCATATTATATTCTCAACTCCTTTATTATTAATATGTATATGAGAAAATTATATCAAAAATTATCTTAATAGTCAAATAGATTAAAAGCATATTTTTAAAATTTAACACATATTGTTTATTAGTTAAACATTTTAGGTGGTTTTATGCGTGATTTATTAGCTATTACTGTTATTACTTTAGCATCAGGAGTTATCGGAACTGGCCTTGGTGGCATTATTGGATCTTTTTTTAAAAATAGTTCTAATCGTATCATTTGTCTTCTTTTAAATTTTGCCTCAGGTATTATGATTAGTATTGTTTGCTTTGATATGTTACAACATTCCATTTATCCTTTACCAAATCATCAAGTCAACATTTTCTTTGTTATTATAAGTCTTTTTTTGGGGTTTTTTGTCGTTTATTTACTTGATTATTTATTTCATCAAAAAATTATTCCGTCTTATTCATCTAATTCCTTAATAATTTCGGGAATTATTTTAATCTGTGCAATTGCTTTACACAATTTACCTGAAGGAATGTCAATCGGCTCTTTGGCGAAAACAGATGTTAATCCACTTAATGAAAATATGCTTAGAATGGTCTTTTTAATTGGTCTTCATAATATTCCCGAAGGATTAGCAATTAGCGTGCCTTTAATTAGTGGTAAGATGCCTAAAGCAAAAGCCATTGGTATTTGTTTTTTGGCCGGCTTGCCAACTGTTTTAGGAGCTTTAATTGGCTATTTTATTGGTGATATTGGTCCTAGTGGCCTTTCATTTTCCTTAAGTTTTGCCGGTGGGGCAATGCTTTGTGTAACCTTTTTAGATGTTATCCCTAATGCTTTTAATTTAGAAAAAACCCGTTATGCGGCGCTTGCCTTAATTATTGGTATGACTATCGGATTATTGATTATTTATCTATAAAAAAAAGTATAAGTTTGACACCTATACTTTTTTGATAAGTTATGCTTATCCTTCTTGACTATTACAAGAACAGCTTTCTTCTTTAATAGTCTTTTTGCATTTTTGGAGCATTTGATCCATTGTTTCGTTAACATCTTTCATAAGCTTATTAATTTTTTGTTTGTTAGCCACAACAACCCATACTCCTAAAACCGTCATTGCTCCAGCCGCGTAAGGAACGATTGATGATTTCATTTTTTGTCACCTCTTTGACTAAAGTAGCATAAGTAGATTTTATCTGTCTAGTTAATAGTTCTAAACAAAGGGAATATTATATGTTCTCCTAATAACGAATCAAGATACTTTCTTTATGCAATATTATTATGCGAAGATTATTAATTGAAAATACATTTATTTCTTGCCAATATTTGTCTTTCAATTATTTCATAAAATCATCTTTATTTAAGTCAGTGAACTGGCTACCAAATTCATCATCTGCTTCTAATTGGTTATCTTCGTTTTGTTTATTTGTTAAAAGAATGTTTTCTTTAGCATTCAAATATTCATAAATTTTATCTTTTAAAATGGTTTTACGATTTGTTTCAATTTTTCTAATACTTTGTTGCATCATTTTAACATCACCTATTAAAATTAATATTTTTTTGGCTCTTGTAATAGCTGTATAAATTAATTTTCTTTTTAACATAATGTAATGTTTAGATGTAATTGGCATTATAACAACATCAAATTCACCACCTTGGGCTTTATGAACACTAATTGCATATGCTAAGCTTAACTCTTCTAATTCTTCAAGATTATACTCAACCATTACACTATCAAAAGCAACTCTTAGACCCACAACTTTTAAGTTATTATAAATTAAGCCGTCAATATAACCAACATCACCATTCATAATTCCTTTTTCGGCACGATTAACTAATTGAATAACTTTATCGTTTTCACGGAAAATTTGTCCATAATGTTTTATTTGATGATCATCATCTATATAAGGATTAACAATATCTTGGATACGTGCATTAATTTCATTAATACCACAATCGCCTTTATACATTGGAATTAAGATTTGAATATCCTTTTTTATATCATAACCATTTAAAATATATTTATTAGCGATATCAACTAAAAGATCTGCTAGATGAAAATTATCAGTTTGAATAAAGACGCGATCGTTTAATTTATCTAACATATTTTCCGGTAAAATACCTTCATTAACATTATGTGCTAATTTTATTATACTAGAATTTTCTGATTGACGATGAATTTTATTTAGACGAATTGTTTTAATTTCGCGTGAATCAATTAAATCCTTTAAAACTTGACCAGGACCAACACTTGGCAACTGATCAACATCACCAACAATAATCATTCTAGCATCAGGTTGCATTGATGTAATTAGTCTTGAGGCAATTGGTAAATCCATCATTGAGGCTTCATCAACAATAATTAACTTAGCTTGTGTTTTATTATACTTTGAATAAGTAAATATATTAGAACCCATATAACCTAAGAATTTATGAATGGTCATCGCTTGCATATTAGTTGCTTCTTTTAATCTTTTAGCCGCTTTCCCAGTTGGTGCAAGTAAGGCAATGTAGTCATTAAGAGCACTATTTTCTTTATTGAGTTTTAAATACATTTCAATAATCGCTTTAATAATGGTTGTTTTTCCCGTACCAGGCCCACCTGTAATAATAATTAAAGGTTCGCTAAAAGCACTTAAAATAGCTTGTTCTTGTTCATGATTAAAAGTAATGTTAGCATTATTTTTGACTTTTAAATAGTATTTGTTAATTTCTTCATCATTATAAACTAATGGTTTTTTATCAAAATCTCTTGTTCCTTTAAGAATACTTACGATTTCTTTTGCTAAATCAATTTCTTGAATATACATTTTATAATCAAAAATATGTTTATTTTCATCAATAAAAATTTTTTTAGTATCAACTAAAATATGCAAAACTTCTTCAAAAGTATCACTATCAATATCTTTACCTAAATATTTAATTGTATAATCAAATAAATCAGCTTTAGTAATATAACTATTACCAATATTATATAAAGCCTCTTGTAAGACATAACTAAGTAAAGCTTTTAGCCGGACGACACTGTTTTCCGCAATCCCAATTTTTAAAGCAAAAGCATCATTTTTTTTGAAGCCAAATCTTTCAATCTTTTCCATTATGATATATGGATTTTCCAAAACTATTTCTTTAGCCATTTCGCCAAAGGTAGCAATTATTTTATGAGCCATATCCATTGTTAAACCATTATCAAGGAAAAAAATGGTATTTTCTTGACTTACTTCATCACTAATAATACCTAATCTAATCGTGGATTTTTGTTTATCGGTTAAATCTAAATTATCTAACACACTTGCATCATCTTTAATTTTACTTAGACAATCAGGCCCTAATTTTTCAATCAATTGTTTAGCAATTTTAGGACCGATTCCCGGAAACATAGAACTTGATAAATAGCTAATGACGCCTTCAGAAGTTTTGACAATTGTTCTTGTAAATTTGGTAAATTTAAACTGTAAACCATAATTTTTATCACGAACAAACTCACCTTCTAAACTATATTCTTCATTTTCTTGGGGTCTTCGATCAAAACATCCAACGGCTGCAATCGTATTTCCAATAATTTTATTTTGATGAATTGAGGCTTTTTTATTTTTATAATCTAATTCCATAATTACGACTGCATAACCATTAGCATCATTATAATAGTTAATGCGTTTAATTACACCATTAAGGATATCCATTGTTTTAATCTCCTTTCCAAAAGAATGAATAAACGTGTTTAAAAAGTTAATCTTTTTAAGCACGTTCTTTTTTAATATTTTCTCCGAGTTTCGTTCATATAAACTTGATCGATGGTTCCTCCACCTAAACAATACTCCCCATCATAAAAAACACATGCTTGGCCCGGGGTAATTGCCTTAACCGGTCTTTTACAACGAACTTCTAAGGTTTTATCATCTAGCCAATAAACTGTTATTTCTTCATCAGGTTGACGATATCTAAATTTAGCCGTCATGGCTTGACCATTTTGAAATGTGCCATTAATAATATTGACATCGGTTAAAATAACACGATTTGCATAAAGTAATTCGGTATCACTACCTTGACCAACGATTAATTGGTTTTTAAGGGTATCTTTACCACAGACAAACCAAGCATCACCTGGTCCACCTATATGAAGACCTCTTCTTTGTCCAATTGTATAATACATTACACCATCATGCTTACCTACAACTTTACCAGATGTTGAAACGATATCACCTGGGCATGCGGGAAGATAGTTCATTAAAAATTCTTTAAAGTTTCGTTCACCAATAAAACAAACCCCAGTTGAGTCTTTTTTGTCCGCAACAACAAGATTAAATTTTCGAGCAAGTTCGCGAACTTCTGGCTTTTCCATATCTCCAATAGGAAATAATGCTTTAGCAAGTTGACTACTTGTTAGCTGCGATAAGAAGTAACTTTGGTCTTTATTTTGATCAACTCCACGTAATAAGTAGTTTTTATCACCATCATGAATCACTCTTGCATAGTGTCCCATTGCAATATAATCAGCTCCAAGTTCAAGTGCTTTATCTAAAAAAGTCTTAAATTTGATTTCTTTATTGCATAAAATATCGGGATTAGGGGTTCGGTTTTTTCGATATTCAGAAAGGAAATGTTCAAATACTGAATTCCAATATTCTTCAATAAAATCAACCCGGTAAAGTTTAACACCTAATTGTTTTGCCACCATTTTGGCATCTTGATAATCACGTTCTTGAGGGCATACATCATCTAATAAATCTGGATTACCAAGCACATCATTGTTAACCGCTGAATCCCAATTTCGCATATACATTGCTTCGACATTATAACCTGCTTCTAATAATTTAATTAAAGCAACACTACTATCAACTCCACCCGAAAGGCCAACGATTACTTTGCTTTTTTTATCTGTCATTATTTATCACCTGACTTTAGTTCAAATATTATATCTCTAAGGCTCATTGCTTCTTCAAAATTGAGTGCACTGGCAGCCTCTTTCATTTGTTTTTCAAGACGTTCTAAAAGATGTTTTTGTTCGATTTTTGGTAATTTCTTAAAGCTATCAATACTAATAATTTCATTAACGTTTTCACCACTAGCATTTGTTTCAATCGATAAACTTTCACCAATTTCTTTTTTAATCGTTGTTGGTATAATGTTGTGTTCTTTATTATAAGCTTCTTGAATAGTTCTTCGTCTATTAGTTTCATTAATTGCTTTAGCCATCGAATCGGTCATATTATCAGCATACATAACAACACGACCATTTTTATTTCGGGCTGCACGACCAATTGTTTGAATTAAAGAACGTTCACTACGCAAGAACCCTTCTTTATCAGCATCTAAAATACAAATTAAGCTAACCTCAGGAATATCTAATCCTTCTCTTAATAAATTAATTCCAACTAAAACATCAAAAATACCTTGTCTTAATTTACGAATAATTTCAAGTCTTTCTAAAGCTTTTATTTCAGAATGTAAGTAGGCAACTTTAATACCATGTTCTTTTAAATAAGCAGTTAAATCCTCACTCATTTTAATGGTTAAAGTTGTAATAAGCGTCCGTTCTTTTTTATCTAATTGTTTTTTTAGATCACTCATGATGCTATCAATTTGATTTTTAGTCGGACGAACTTCTAATAAGGGATCAAGTAAACCCGTTGGTCTTATAATTTGTTCAACAATTTCATAGCTACGCGAAATTTCATAATCACCAGGAGTAGCTGAAACATATATGACTTGATCAATCTTACTTTCGAATTCCGCAAAATTTAACGGGCGGTTATCTAAAGCAGAGGGGAGTCGAAAGCCATAATCAACTAAAGTTTGCTTCCTGCTACGATCACCATTATACATTCCTCGCACTTGAGGAAGCGTTACATGTGATTCATCAATAACCATTAAATAATCATTACCAAAAAAATCTAATAAAACCGATGGGGTTTCGCCTTCGCCTCTTAAACTAAGATGTCTTGAATAGTTTTCAATTCCACTACAACTACCTATTTCTTTTAACATTTCAATATCATATTTAGTGCGTTGTTCAATTCGTTCAGCTTCTAATAATTGGCCCCGTTCTTTAAAATACTTAATCCGTTCTTCTAATTCTTCTTCGATTCTTCGAATTGCTTCGGCTTTCTTTTCACTACTTAAGATAAAAAAAGTAGCAGGGAAAATGGATACAACATCCATAATTTTACTAACCTTACCTGTAACGGCATCAAAATAAGCGATTCTTTCAATTTCATCATCAAAAAAGGTAACTCTTATTCCCATCGTATTTTCGGAAGTTGGTAAAATATCAACATTATCACCTTTTACTCTAAAAGTTCCTCGTGCAAATTCAATATCATTTCGCACAAATTGCATTGTGACTAATTTTTCTAACAATTCATTGCGTTTAATTTTTTCGGCTTTTCGTAAAACCAACATTGAATTTTCATAATCTTCCGGATCACCAATTCCATAAATGCATGAAACAGAAGCAACAATAATCGTATCTTTTCTTTCTAAAATACTTTGGGTTGCCGCATGACGCATTTGATCAATTTCATCATTAATGCTTGAATCTTTTTCAATATACATGTCCTTGCTAGGAACATATGCTTCTGGCTGATAATAATCATAATATGAAATAAAATATTCAACGCGATTTTCAGGAAATAGGCTTTTTAATTCCGCATATAACTGACCTGCTAGCGTTTTATTATGAGCTAGCACAAGCGTTGGTTTATTAATTTTAGCAATTACATTGGCAATTGTAAAAGTTTTACCAGTACCAGTTGCTCCAAGTAAAGTTTGTTCTTTAATTCCAAGCTTTATATTATCAACTAAATGTTCAATAGCATTTATTTGATCACCCATTGGTTGATATGGAGCTACAAGTTTAAATTCTTTCATCTTATTTCCTCATATAAACAACATTTTTAGGATTTTTTAAATCATATAAAATATTGATATATTGTTCTTGGGTTTCCGTATACATAAAGGAATTTAAATTAGCTTTAACTAATTGACCTTTATTATCATAAAATTCTATTTCTAGCATTGATTCTTTATTGCCTTTAGCATCTTTACTGTGACCAAATTTAAAGGTTTTAACTTCGGCCATACATTTAGCTCCATAAAGTTTTAAATAATTTTGATTTTCTTCACGTGATGCCATGGTAAAGCGTTCAAGTAAATATGGAATCGTTGTTATAAACATAAAAATGGCAAGGATATGTAAAAGTGGAGATGATGTACTACAAGAAAGAGCAAAATTATTAAGATCAAAAATATGAAAATTGGTTTTAATTGCTTGATTTGTTAACCAACCAATAATAAATCCACCCACAAAAGCTAATAAGGCATCCGTAAACAAAGGTGATATTTTTAATTTAATTTTATCTTCTGATAAAAAAGTTGGAAAATAAGTTACACGCTTAAGATTATCAATATTAGGATAATAAATTTCTATTTCTTGATCAACATAATATTGATTATTAAATTCTTTTTTGGTAAATTCAAAAAAATCCACAAACTTTACATAATTAACTGGTGAAACATATTCAACCTTAACATAAACTCGCTTTTTTTCTTCAATAATTTCAATTACTTTGGCTTTAACTTTATTAGCATTAGTTTTCATATCTTTTGTTACTTTAATTTCACGAATTAAATTAAGAACGAAACTAGTGCTATAAGCAATTGTAAATGCAATAATTAAAGCATAATATAATATACTAAAAAAAACATCCATTCTTCTTTCTCCTATTTATGATATTCTTTATGATTAATAATTGTTAAAGCCCGATAAAGTTGCTCAACTAAAATTAAACGCATCAACTGATGAGGAAACGTCATATCTGAAAACGATAATTTTAAATTACTACGTGCTTTAACTTTGTTACTTAAGCCATTGGATCCCCCAATAACAAAAACAATTCTTGACTTGCCATAAGTAGCAAGTTTTTCTAATTCTTGACTAAATGTTACACTATCCATTTTTTGACCATTAATTTCTAAAGTAATTACATAATCATCAATGGTAAGCTTTTCTAAAAGAGCAAGTCCTTCTGCTTCAATATTTTTAGATATATCTAAAGTCGTATATTCTTTTGTTTCAACAATATCTAACTTACTAAAAGCCATAATGCGCTTAGCATATTCATCAAGACCTTCTTTTAAATATTTCTCTTTAATTTTACCAACACAAAGAATTTTATACATCTATTTAACCTCAATTATATCTAAGGCTTCATGTTGCTTAGCAATTTTAATTTGACAAGGAAAACTATTATTAAAAGTCTTTTTAATTTGGGATAAAAGTAATTCCTCACGATTACATTCTTCACTTAAATGAGAAAGAATAATTAATTTAACATATTGATAATTAAAGCCTTTTAAATAATTAGCACATTGTTCATTAGATAAATGTCCTTCCTTAGAAAGGATTCTTTGAATTAAAGGCCAAGGACGACTACTTTCTTTTAACATTTTAACATCATGATTGGCTTCTAAAGAAATAACTTGTAAGTTAGCAATAATATCTAAGTAGGCTTCTGGTATATATCCTGTATCAGTTAAATATCCATACGTTTTATTGCCAACACCTTGTTCTTTAAATAAATAGCCATAACAATTAACAACATCATGTGATAATTTAATGGGAACAATTGATACATCAAAAAACTCATAAGCTTTATTTTCTTCGATAAAATAAACCGGTAAATTAATTAGGCTTCCACTAAACCGCTGATTAACAACTTGATAAGTGTTTTGATTAATAAAAATTTTAGCCGAAGTTTTAAGCGCAATGCTTGCTAAATGTTTAATATGATCAGTATGTTCGTGTGTTACTAAAATAGCATCTAATTTATTTAAAGTAATACCTTTGGATAAAAGGCGACTACGAACTTGTAAATAACTAATTCCAGCATCAATTAAAATTTTAGTTTGAGCTGTTTCAATATAAGTAGCATTACCTTTAGAACCACTTGCTAGTACGATTATTTTCATTAATTATCACCATTAGTTTATTATACCATAAGATTGTGTTTTTCGCAAACTAGATAATAACAAATCTTTCAAAGGAAAAATGAATAAAAAAGTAAGA